>RDSB01000011.1 GCA_004923195.1 Marinifilum sp. JC120
TGATTCTGGTGGGCGCACGGACCTACACAATTAATTATTCAGTGAAAGATAACGGCGACTATGATCTGGACGATACTCCCGGTGTGATCCTTGATCCTGTGGTTCCCGGAACTGTTTCATCTGGTGGATCAAGCGGATCTTCCGGTGGCGGAACCGGATGTGTAATGAACCCACAGGGTGGAATGTCTATGGAGCTTTGCGGATTGTTTCTAGTTGCTTTGTTGGGGATTTGTATTCGTAGGATAAGTGGCTGATTTGTAGCGGTTTAAAGTAGGACGGATAGATGTCGTGGCCGGATTTTTTCGGTCACGACATTTTTTTTAGCTGACTGAGATTTTTCTCAAGCTGGGCGGTTGATTCAGCCTTCTGCGAACAATTGCTGATGACGAATTCCGCTGTTGCATAGATGTTTTTCCAGCGCGGGCGTTCGGGCAGGGTCTCTATGCTCAGATAGCGGTCAAGGGTCTGGGTTCGGGCGTATCCGTCTTTCTCAAAGTAAATATTCCAGATTCCTGATTTCGAAGCCAGCTCGGCCTTGCTTTTGCCTGTGTATTTCTCCCAGCATTCAAGTGAGTTATTCATTAGCCAGACAGCCAGTTTCCGCTTGTTTGGCTTTTTTTCTTCCGTCTTGTTGGTCAGCACATGGACCAGCTCGCGGTTGACGGCGATGGTTTCTTTCTCCAGCGAGTCGAGTTTTCTGGAAAGGCGTAGCTGGACCCTTTTATGATCCTGTTCTTTTTTCTTGTGATCCTCCAATTCGCCGGTGACTTTTTCATAGCTGGACAATGTTTCGGCAAAGCGGGCCGACATCAAGAGTGAATATGAAAGGATGAATATGAAGGTCCCGTAGGGCGTGAAATCAGCTGATCCGAAGATGTTCATATCAAAAAGAATTTCATCGAATTCCGCACAAAATAAAGCCAGATATCCGGGAGCCAGATAGATAGCCCCTTTTCTTTTATGGCGCAGGTCGTTGATGAAAGATGTGAACAGGTAAATATATGCGGCTCTGCTGAGAATAAAGTAGAGCAGAGATGCTGTGGAGTATGCACCCGGAGGGGTGATGATAGTGTAGATGCAGTACAGACCGCTGATTACGGAACACAGCAAGTTTACTTGCTTACCATACCGTTGCGGAAAAAGAGAATTGTAGAATATCAGCAGCAGGGGAATAGCCAGCCCGGTGGGCAGCAAGCACATTTTTATGTACCAGCTCCAGTCTATGTTGATAAGTTGTGTGGCTAGAAAAGCTGAAGGCGGATTGAAAATCGTGGCAATACACCAGACAAGGCAGAACAGCCCGAAGTAAAGATTCTCCCAGCTTGATCTGCGCATGCTGAAAATTACGAGGTGAAAAATACCCATGATCAGCAATGCGCCGCCGATAATAGCTCCTGAAATACGCCGATAATTAATCAGGTCTTCAATCTGGTCATGGCTGCCGAGAAGTATGCTGGAATTGATTCCACCTTCCTTGTTGTGAAAGTTTGATACTTCAATGGCGATATCCACAGTCCCGTTGTCGGTAATAAAAGACGGGGTGATTAGATGCTTTATGGGTTTTTCAGACTGTATGTCTGACCCGACTGTCCCGGATGATCCGATCTGCTTGCCGTTTACCCTCACACTGCATGCCGAAAGTACCCCGGAAATGTAGAGTGAATCTGCAATGGAGTCGGGCCTGAGTTTTATTTTCAGACGGTACGCTGCTTTTCCTTGGCTGTGGACAGGGTTGCCTTGCTTTGTTTTGCCTTTCCATATTGAAGGAAGCTGAAAAAAATCTTTATGCGTAAGGTCTTGTTTTGTGAGTGTGGAATAGGATGTGTTTGGATAGAATTCCCATTCCCCGTCAAGAGTGGCAGGGCCTTGTTTTTCGAAATTCCATTCACTGAGATCAAGATATCCCTTCACTGCTTTAGTTTCGCTTTCGCCTGTTGTCTGGACGCACGCGCTTACCATGAACAATAGGGCAAGGAGCAGTATATTTATATATGTGTACTTGTGATCTTGCATTCAGGGGGATGATTTATGTTTATACGCGCGTGTATATTGTCTGATTTTTCTGATAAAATAAATGAGAATGAGCAAAGATATAAAAAAACGGCCTTATCCCCAAATTTAATTGAGGGTAAGGCCGTTTGAAGTTTCTCGTGCAGTTGGAACTATTCAGCAGGTGCGTTGAATACGCGGGTGCTAAGTTCCTTGTCGAGGATGAACATGCCGTTGCCTTCACCATTTAGCAGGCGCAGCTTGTTCAGTACTGCATTCACGCTGTCTTCTTCTTCGACCTGTTCGGTTACAAACCATTGCAGGAAGATGTTGGTGGCGTGGTCTCTTTCATCGATTGCGAGGTTTACAAGGTTGTTGATCAGGGAAGTAACATGCTTCTCGTGCTCAAGAACAGCCTCGATACAGGCCAGCGGGGAATCCCATTCTGTTTTGGGAGCCTCAATGGCGGGGAAAACAACACGTCCGCCGCGTTCGTTGATATAATCGTAGAACTTCATGGCGTGGAATTGTTCTTCCTTAGCTTGGACCCGCATCCAGTTGGCAAAGCCGTCCAGTCCGAGGTCGCTAAAGTAAGCGGACATGGAAAGGTAAAGGTATGCGGAGTAAAGCTCGGCATTCAGCTGTTCATTAAGTGCTTTTTCAAGAACCTTGTTAGACATTTTAGATATTCTCCGTAATGGGATTCAGTTTGCTAGTAACCCAGGTCTTCATCGGTGATTTTGGTTGCGAATACTTTATGCATCCAGACCTGGTAGCCGATAACGATGGGGACCATGATCAATGTAACTGTCAACATGATTTTCAGGGTCAGCTGACTTGAAGCAGCATTATGGATGGTGATGGAGTACGCCGGATTAATGCTTGAAGGCAGCAAGGCCGGGAACAGTCCGATTACACCAAACATGGTGGTGGATACAATAAGGACAGCAGAACAGGCCCATGCTTTCCACCACTTGCGTGCTGCGATAAGGGTGCGAACCTTGACGATTGCAAAGATCGGGATCAACAGGATCAGCATTAAGGCCGGGTAGGCCAGATAGTTACTGAGTAACTGAGTGTATACCCCGGTAAGGGCCAGGAATGCAATATAAACTGCTGCCAGAATCGGCCAGATGGTTGCCGCAAGATTCCCGGCACGCTCATTGAGTTCGCCTTCAGTACGCACTGCAAGCCAGAGGCAGCCGTGCTGGGCAAAAAGCAGAACAAAAAGAATACCGCCACCGAGACCGTAGGGGTTGAGCAGGGTGAACAGGTTGCCCTGAAAGACACCGTTTTCATCAATGGGAATACCCATGAAGATATTGGCGAAAGCCACGCCGAGCAGCAGGCCGGGCAGAAAACTGCCTACAACCATGGCTTTATCCCACAGTTTGCGTGCCCATTCGCTTTCAACCAGTCCTCTGAATTCATAGGCTACACCACGAATGATCAGGGCGATCAGCAACAGCATGAGTGCGGTGTAAAGTCCGCTGAACATTACTGCATATGCTTTGGGAAATGCGGCAAAAGTTACACCACCGGCGGTGATGAGCCATACTTCGTTACCGTCCCAGAAAGGACCGATGGATTTATATATAGCTTTTCTGTCTTTTTCGTCTTTAGCCAGAAAGGGCATCATGGACCCCAGACCCAGATCATACCCGTCGAGCATGAAGTAGATGGCCCAGAGTAAGCCCCATAACAAGAACCATATGGTTTCTAACATAATTATCTCCTTGTTTTACAGCTTCTTAAGGCTTGGTGGGTGCAGGGCCTCTGCGGGCAAATCTCGCCAAGAGATATATCTCACACGCTCCTAGCAGGGTGTAGAGAGTGGTCAGGGCGATAAATGAGAACGCAACCTGACTTGTGGCAATGGGGGAAACCGCGTCGCTGGTTTTCATTATGCCGTAAACGATCCATGGCTGGCGTCCAACTTCAGCAACTGCCCAACCGGCCCAGACGGCGATGTATGGCAGAGGAATCGCGTAAAGCATGAGGCGCAGGTAGAGCTTATTCTCAATCAGGTCCTTGCGTTTCATCCAGCCCCAAATGCAGAGCAGTGGGAAGAGGGTTCCCAGTCCGACCATGATACGGAAGGCAAGAAAAGTAATTGTCACAGGAGGACGGTCTTCCTTGGGCCATTCTTTGAGACCCTTAACCGGGGCATCAAAATCGTTGAAAGCAAGGAAGCTGAGTGCGCCGGGGAGTCCGAGGAATTCAATGGAATTTTTCTCATTTTTTTCGTCGGGAAAAGCCAGCAGGTACATGGGGGCACCGTCTTCATGGGTGTCCCAGAGGGCTTCCATGGCAGCCAGCTTTTCGGGCTGCATTTTGGCAACAGTCTGGGCGTGGTGGTGACCCTGTGCAGCAACAAGAATGGAGAAGATGAAAGCTACGATCAAGCCCATCTTGAAAGACTTGCTGAAGAATTCAACTTCATTTTTGCGCAGCAGGTGATAGGCACTGATACCCATAACAAAGAAGCTGGCAACCATGAATGCAGCGAAGCCGTTATGCAGGAACTGGCCCCATGCAAAGGGGTTGGTGATAACTTCGAAGAAGTTGTCCAGTTCAGCTCGGCCGTTTCTGATTACATAGCCGACAGGATTCTGCATCCATCCGTTAGCAAGGATAATCCAGATTGCTGAAATATTTGAGGCAATTGCCACAATCCAGATACAGGCTGCGTGCATTTTGGGGGAAAGCTTTTTCCAGCCGAAAATCCAGGCGGCAAGAAAAGTTGATTCCATAAAAAAGGCCACCGTGGCTTCAATGGCCAGCAGCGAACCGAAAATATCACCCACGTATTCGGAATAGCGGGACCAGTTGGTACCGAACTGGAATTCAAGTGTGATTCCGGTCACGATTCCGAGAACAAAGTTAATGACGAACAGCTTTCCCCAAAATTTGGTCATGCGCAGGTAAATGTCTTTTTTAGTGCGCACATACATGGTTTCCATAATGGCAACCATGACGGAAAGCCCCAGTGTGAGCGGTACGAAAATGAAGTGGAACATTGTTGCCATGGCAAATTGCAGCCTTGACAGCATCAGAACATCCATCATCCCTCTCCTTGTTCAAGTTGTTGATAAATTTATCTGGAAATTTTATCCAGAGCTTCCTGAGCCAGCCTTCCAACCGTTACAGACTGCAATGAAGAGTCCTTATAAATTTCTATAACAGTATCATTATCCACCAAAGCTTCAAGCTTTTTGACGGACTGTGTCACATTCAGTGGTCCCAGAGCCCAACAGGCCGTTCCCTGTATCACCGGATCGGGGTAGGAAAGAAAACGGACCAGATCATCCGTAGCCTGTGCCGCAATCTGCGGTCGCTCCTGAGCCATGCGGGCAACTCCCCAGACTGCGCCCCGGAGCAGGGTGGGGAACTCTAGGTAGTTTTCCGGGCCTTTTTCATCTTCATGGCTGTAGCTGAGCAGGATTTTTCCATACTCTTTGGCCATAAGGTCGTTGACGGCAGCTATTTCTCCCATGGCTTCAGAAACTCCCCAGGCACATCCGCCGGATTCTTCATTGAGCATCCACATGATTCTGCGCATGACAACGCGTGCTTTGGATGCATCTTCCTCCACCATGCGGGAGATTACTTTGCCGAAACAGGTTACGCCGTGCCAGCGGACCATTACCGTGGTCGCACAAAGGGATGCGAAAAGCGGGGCCACAAGGGTTTGCATGGAATATTTTTCCATCAATCCTTCAAACTTGCTTTCCCAATTCTCATCCGCCAGTACATCCATGACTTTTTTCTTGATTCTGCGTCCGACAGCCATAATGCGAACCTCCTCTTAGAAAGTAACGCTAAAAAAAACTATTATCGATAATAGTGTAACAGCTTCCTATTTTTGCATTTAAACTATTAGTTAACACAAAAACAAAGGCTTTGTGAATTAGTTTTTGAAAATCCCGGGCGGAGTAACTCCGCCCGGGCCAGAATAATTATTTACCTGTTTTTTCCTTGATAGCAGCGGCAATGGCAACGCCGAGCTGGAAGCATTCTTTGAGCATGTCGTGGTTAGGGCGGTTTTTGGCTTTGAGGCCGGGCTCAATGATCTCACAGCCCATTTTTTCAAGCCATTCGTTGAGAATCTTAACGCATTCACCGGACCAGCCGAAAGAACCGACGCAAGCACCGATTTTGTCCTGAGGACGCAGACCTTTAACATAGGTCAGGGCGTCGGCCATACCGGGCAGGATGCCGTTGTTATGAGTGGGGGAACCAATAACAATTGCGGCGGAATCGAAAACTTCGCTCATGATGTCGCTGTGGTGGTTGGCCTTTACAGACATAACCTTAACGGAAATACCTTCAGAAACAAGACCGGACGCAACAGCATTGATCATGCGCTCGGTGGAGTGCCACATGGAATCATAGAACAAAGTCGCTTTGTTTTTAGGAGTCTGCTTTGCGTAATCCATGTACTTTTCAAGGGCGAATGCGCAATCATCGCCACGGTACATAAGGCCATGGTCCGGGCAGATCATGTCTATATCAAGGTTCAGACCCGCGAAAGTCTCAAGGGTTTTGATAACTTTAGGGGAGTAGGGGGTGATGATGTTGGCATAGTACTGCTGCATATGGTCTTCGACCATTTCTTTGCTAACTTCATCAACCCAGCGTTCACTGGCGGCGATGTTTTGGCCGAATGCGTCACTGGTAAAAAGAAGTTTTTCTTCGGGAACAAAGGTAAACATGTTGTCAGGCCAGTGCAGCATACGGGTTTCGTAAAAACGCAGGGTGCGTTTACCGATGGAAACCTCTTCGCCGGGCTTGACCACGTGCACGGGCCAATCTTCGCAGTCAAAGAAAGTTTTGAGAGCTTTGCCGCCCATGACGGAAACAAATATCTTTTCAGGCTTGCAGAGCTCTACCATTTTGGCGAGGCAGCCTGCGTGATCCGGTTCGAGGTGGTTGACCACAAGGTAATCAATTTCTTCAGGCTTAGTCAGGTGTGAAAGAGAGCAGATAAACTGGCTTTCGAATTCTTTGGAAACAGTGTCTACCAGAACTTTCTTTTCATCTTCGATGTAAAAAGCATTGTAGGTGGTGCCGTTTGCGGAGCGGGCATAGCCGTGAAAGTTACGGCAATTCCAGTCCACTACGCCGATCCAATGTACGCCTTCTTTAATTTCAACAGGTCTCACTTGAATATTCCTAATATATTTTTGGTTATGTTTGATGCGTAGAAAGCCGGGAGTTCTCCCGGCTTCAGACAGTTGATAAAGCACCATCTGCTTCGTTGCTGTGAAAAACACTGAAACTCACGTATGTCTCGATACGCATCGTTCCAGTGTTTTTCTTGCGCCTTGCATCTGACGCTTTCTCAGCTGTCTGCCGAGATAGCGCCAGTGATTAAGGCGTTATCTTGATATGTCTAATCTTCAGGCTCGAAATCGTCCTTACCTGCACCGCAGACCGGGCATTCCCAATCTTCGGGGATATCTTCAAATTTGGTACCGGGAGCGATGCCGCCATCCGGGTCACCTTCAGCAGGATCATAAACCCAGCCACAAATAGTACATACGTATTTCATTTCTTTTCTCCGTGGTCGATTTGTTAGCCAAGGGGCTTGAAAGCTTTTTTACTTGCGCCGCACACCGGGCATTTCCAATCGTCAGGCAGATCTGCAAAAGCAGTTCCCTTGGGGGTTTTGCTTTTGCGGTCACCCTTGTCTGGATTGTAGATATATCCACAGTTGCTCATCTGGCACTGATACATGTCTTTGGGTTCAGCCATATTGCCCCTACCTTTTTATGCTTTCCAGAGGCCGTGCAGGTTACAGTATGCGCGGGCAGTAACCGGACCGTCGTCAAATTTGCATCCGCAGAAATCCGCTTCAGGAGCTTCATCAGGATTAAGCTGCTTGAAGTAACGGTTGTTTCCGGAAACCAGTTCAATCCATTCGATCCAATGCTTTTCCACCATGGGATGAGCAACTTCGCCGACCTTGACTTTGTAGCCACCTTCGATTTTTTCAATAACCGGGACGTGTTTTTCTTTGGCAGCATCAACAGTATTTTCTGCCATGAGGACCATGTCTGTTCCGCAGCAAGCCAGGTTGCCGGGACCTGCATGGAGAACCATAGTGATGTTACCGCAAGCTTCGCATTTATAAACTTCGTACAGTTCAGCCATTTTAATACTCCACAAGGTTAAGGTTATCGACTACCAGTTCTCACAGACGACCTGAAAATGTGCCTGAGGATGGTCACATGCTGGGCATTTGTTCAGTGCAGAATCACCCTCGTGGGTGTATCCACAGTTCTGACACTGCCAGATGGTAGCGGTGTCTTTTTTGAAAACTTTGCCGTCTTCGATGTTTTTTGCAAGGGCAAGGTATCTTTTCTCATGAAATTCTTCGGCCACAGCGATTGCGCGGAAAACAGCGGCAATGGCGGGGAATCCTTCTTCGTCAGCAACTTTGGCGAATTCGGGATACATTTCTTCCCATTCATGTCTTTCGCCGCCGGCGGATTCTTTGAGGTTATCAACGGTGGAACCGATCACACCGGCAGGGAAGGATGCGGTAACTTCCACTTCGCCGCCTTCAAGCAGTTTGAACAATCTTTTGGCGTGTTCTTTTTCCTGATTAGCGGTTTCTTCGAAGACTTTGGAAATTTGTACAAAACCTTCTTTTTTAGCCTTTGAGGCAAAGTAGGTGTAGCGGTTGCGTGCCTGTGACTCGCCTGCAAATGCGGTCAGGATATTCGTTTCAGTTTTGGAACCTTTGAGCTTGGACATGAGTATCTCCTTATTCTGCTACTTTTTGAAATAGAATTTAAACGGATCGGCACTGTAGTATTTAACAGTTAATAACGCCGCTGTCAGGGTGTTTTGGCAAAAAAATAACATCTCCATATTTAACTACGGGTATTAAATGAAGATGTTATTTAAAAAAAATTAATGTACTTTGGTTTGGCACTCCGGACATAATCCGAAGTATTCAATAGAGCACCCTTTTACATCGTATCCTCGTGCATCAACATTATTGATTGTCGGGACTGCTACTTCAGCCATTACGTCATCTACCTTGCCGCATTGCAAGCACCGGATATGGGGGTGTGGTTCGGCATGGCCGTCAAACCTGTTTTTTCCACCAGTTTCAAGCTTCAGGATGATTCCATTTTCCGCAAGCAATTCAAGGTTGCGGTAAACAGTACCAAGGCTGATATTCGGGAGCCTTTTCCTTACTCTTTCATATAGTTCATCTGCCGTGGGATGACAGGTTAGCCCTTTGAGTTCCTCAAGTATGAGTTCTCTCTGTTTTGATCTTCTTTGTCCTATTTTCATGTGCACCTCTCGCCTATAAACTAGTAATAGTTCTCGTTTGTGTCAAGTCTCTTTTTATATCGAAAAGTGCTGTTGAGTACAGGCGTATCATACTAGATAAGTATGCTAAAGAGAATATTCTGGAAAATATCAGATGCTTGCAGTTGAGTGCGTTTCGAGCTATCTTTTGCATAGTCGAATTATAAGCAATTCCCGGAGTCATTGTGCCCAGTCTTAAGACATTAATTCTCCATCCGGACGCTGAGGTCCGTTCCACCATCCGCGAAGCTCTTGGCGGGGTTAAGCTGGTGCGTGTGTTAGGTGAAACTGTCAGTGCAGGTGAAGCATTGGAGTTACACAAGGCTGTGGGCTATGGAATTATTTTTCTGGGTTTTGATTTTGGAGAGGGCATGAGCGGTGCTGAATTGGCGCAAACTCTGGGGGCCAGCAAGCATAAACCCGGCCTGATCTTTATTGCCGGGGATGAAACCAAGGCTTACGAGGCTTTTGAACTGGGGGCGGTTGACTATCTGATCTGGCCGCCGGAAGAAGAGCGTATGCAGAAGACGCTGGAGCGCATTGCCCGATTTAAAAGTCATTTTCGCGAAGTTCCCGAACCTTCGGACTGGAAGGAATCAGGAACAGGTGTGGAGACCGGGGAAGAGACTTTGCAGCTTTCCCTTGGTGAGGACGAGCAGGACAAATTTCTTTCCGCCCTCAAAAATGCATGGGATTTTTCCCAGACCCGTCAGCCGGAGATAGAAAAGCTCCCGGTTAATCAGGACGGGCGCATGATGCTTATCCCCTATACTCAGATTATCTTCGTGGAAGCCTACGAGGATTATTCCTACGTCCATACCGCGAATCAGAAATTTCTCACCTCCCACAGACTGAAAAATTTGGAAGAGCGACTAGGCCCGCACCGCTTTTTCAGGGTTCACCGCAAGTATCTGGTTAATCTGGAAATGGTCACCGAAATTGCTTCCCTGCCGGGCAGTAACTTCATGCTCCGTACCGCCGGGCGTACAAGAATCGAACTGCCCATCAGCCGCAGGCGAATCAGTAAACTCAAGCAGATTCTGGGGATGTAACCATGACCATGCCGTTTACCGATATACCTGCACCGTTTGTCGAATATGGGCTGCTTTGTCCGCTCTGGGGGCGTATATATAAAATCGGACAACCCGTTCTTGGGGTTAAGCAAGTTTTAAATTTTGAGGTGTCTTTGGCTGGATTAACGAACGGAGGGCGTAGTGGATCATAAAGAAACACTGGACAGCCTGTTGCATGAAGAAAGGGTCTTCCGGCCCTTGCCCCAGATGCTTATCGAGGCCGGGGTCAATCCGCAGGATCTGCGCGCTGCGCGGGAACTGGCGGACGTGGATCTCTGTTCCTATTGGGAGGAAGCTGCCGAAGAGCTGGACTGGTTCACCAAGTGGGAGCAGGTCTGCGATATTTCTGATGCCCCCAATTACCGCTGGTTCAGCGGAGCGCGCTGTAACATAGTCTACAACGCCCTTGACCGACACATCGAGACCGTCAATAAAAACCGTCTGGCCCTTATCTGGGAAGGTGAGCCGGGTGACTCCCGCCAGTACACTTATTATGAGCTTTATCGGGCAGTGAACCGATTTGCCAATGCCCTTAAGAGACTTGGAGTAGGCAAGGGCGACAGAGTTGTTTTGTATATGCCCCAGCTTCCTGAAACCGTCATTGCCATGCTGGCCTGCGCTCGAATCGGGGCTGTGCATTCCATGGTTTTTTCCGGCTTTTCGGCCAGGTTGTTGCGTGAGCGGGTCCGCGAGGTAAATCCTCGAATTGTGGTTACCGTGGATGGTTTTTACCGCAACGGTCAGGTTATTCGTCTTAAAGAGGAAGTTGATCGTGCGTTGCTGGATGATCCTGCGGAAGCCCTAGAGTCCGTGGTTGTGGTCCATCGGGCTAATGTGGATGTGAACATGGATTCCGCCCGCGACTGCTGGTACGAGGATCTTGTGCGCCACGAGAGACCTCATGCTCCTGCGGAGATCATGGCCGCTGACGATCCACTGTTTATCCTGCATACTTCCGGCACCACCGGGAAGCCTAAAGGGCTGGTTCATTCTCACGGTGGATACATGGTCGGGGTGCACCGCACCTTCAAATGGGTTTTTGACCTTAAGCCCACAGATATTTTCTGGTGTTCCGCTGATCCGGGTTGGATTACCGGGCACAGCTACCTTGTCTATGGCCCGCTGCTGGCCGGGACCACTACGGTTATGTACGAGGGCCATTCCCTCTATCCGCAGGCTGACCGTCTCTGGAATATTATTTCCAAGTACGGGGTCACCATTTTTTATACCTCGCCCACCCAGATCAGGACCCTCATGCGTTTTGGACATCGTTACCCGGAGCAGCACGACCTTTCTTCTTTGCGTATTCTCGGCGCGGTGGGTGAACCTTTTAATACCGAAGCATGGCTCTGGATGTATGAGAATATCGGCAAGGGACAATGTCCGGTACTGGATACATGGTGGCAGACCGAGACCGGAATGATCATGATCAGTCCCATGCCCGTGTCAGTGCTTAAGCCCGGTTCCGTAACCCGGCCCCTGCCCGGCATTGATGCTGATGTGGTGGATGCTGAAGGCAATTCTGTGCCGGATGGCAAAGGTGGGCTGCTGGTCATCAAAAAACCATGGCCTGCCATGTTCAGCGATGTGATCGGAGACCGAGAAGAGGTCATGGCCCACTACTGGAAGCGTATTCCGGGTATGTTTTACGCCGGGGATGTGGCCCGCAAGGATGAGGATGGCTATTTCTGGATTCAGGGCCGCGCTGATGATGTGCTCAACATTTCAGGTCACCGCATCGGAACCGCTGAGGTGGAATGCGCGCTGACCAAGCATCCGCAGGTTGCAGAAGCTGTTGTGGTCGGGGTTGTGGATAAGATCAAAGGACAGGTCGCCAAGGCCTACGTGACCCTTAATCATGGTTTTGTGGAATCCGATGACCTGCACCGGGAATTGAAAGAGCAGGTCCGTCGCGAGCTTGGTCCCATCGTGATCGTGCGTAGTATCGAGTTTAGGGACGAGTTGCCCAAGACCTCCAGCGGGAAGATCAAGCGGACTGAGTTGAGTTGACGATGGCGGCGGGGTTTCGCCGTTTTGGATGGAAAATTTATGAAGAAAGCCATTGCGGTTTGGTCGCAGTGGCTTTTTGTTGTTTTGGCATTCCAACAAATCATATTGACAAACCAACAATTTCAAAAGAATGAAATTATCTAGCAAATCTTGTTTAGAACAGATCAGAGAAGGGGAAAATAATGACCACTTATATAAATCTATTTTTGGCAATTGTATTTGAAGTCGTGGCGACAAGTTCTTTGAAAGCTTCTGAGGGTTTTACCAAGCTGGTTCCGAGCCTGATCGTAATTGTCGGATATGCTGCTACATTTTACTTTCTTTCACTTGTACTCAAGACCATGCCTGTTGGTACGGCTTACGCCATCTGGTGTGGATTGGGCATTGTTCTGGTCACGATTGTGAGCGTTTTTCTATATGGTCAGATCCCTGATTTACCGGCCATTCTGGGAATCTTTCTTATTTTGGCCGGGGTCTGCGTAATCAATTATTTTTCCAAAACCATTGTACATTAGATCCTATCACCCCTGATAAAAAAACCGCCCCGTGAACGAAAGTTTACGGGGCGGTTTGCATTTTATAGCTTTGCTGCTTTATCTGGCGATCATAGCCCGCAGCATATCAGCGCAGGTTTCAGCCTGATGTGCCATTTCGTTGAGGCAGTCTACGAAATGGGTGAGCTGGTATATATCTTTGAAATCCATGTCGGAATTGTAGATACGTTTGGAAAGTTCCTTGCGCAGTTCCATGGAACGTGCGTAGTGCTTGCGCACTTTGCGGAATTTGTTCTTGGTGCCTTCGCGGTCAATGGATTTTCCATCATTGAGGGCGATGGTAGCCTTCAGGGCGGGGCCGAGGCTGGTAGTGGTGTCGTTTACTTCAGAGAGCAGCAGGATCAGGTCTTTCTGGTACTCTGTGGGGATGGCTACCTTGCGGATAGCGAGCCAGTGCAGGGCTTCCTGTGCGTAGTCCAGTACATTGTCCTGACTGCGGGTGTAGTTGAAGAACAAAACCTTATCCACGGACATGAACATGGAGTGCGGCAGGTGGTTGCGGATGGAACGCTTGATTTTGTCAGCCTGTCCTTCAACGGTATCGATCTGTTCGATAAGTTCTGTGAATTCGCGGCAGGTATCGTTTCCGGCAACATAGCACTCAACAGAATCGTTGATGATGTGGATACACTCAGCGATTTTGTCGTAGTGTTTGACCAGCCCTTCCATGGGGTCTTTGTTTACAATAAGGCCTAAGAAAGGAAGACGAAAGTGCATAATGTTCTCCTTGTTTTATCTAAATGAAAGCCCATTTAAGCAGGCTGAAAATGATTATACTTGTGAATGCTGCAATGGGAACGGTCAGTACCCAGTAAAGCACGATTCTTCCGAGAATTTTAAAGTTGACAGCTGAAAAACCTCTCGCAAGGCCAACACCTACAACTGCGCCTACTGCTGCGTGGGTTGATGATACAGGTAACCCCATATTGGATGCTGTCAATACTGTTGTAGCAGCTCCGAAGTCAACGGCAAAGCCTCTTGTGTTGGTAAGTACGGTAATCTTTTCACCAACTGTTGACATTACCTTGTGTCCGAGAAGGGAAATACCGATGGCAATTCCAAGTCCACCCATGACCAGAAGACTGAGAGGGACATCTGCCTTGGCAAGTAGTACATGTTCCTTGGATATAAGGTAGATTGCTGCAACAGGTCCGATGGCATTTGCTACATCGTTAGCTCCCTGTGAAAGAGCGACATAGCAGGAAGTCCCGACCTGAAGCTTGCGGAATGTGCTTTCTACTGCTTCTGCGCCTTCTTCTGGGTCACCGACCAGCTTGTTAACTGCAAGCCTTCCTGCAAACCATACTGCCCCGGCAATAGCAAAAGCCAAGGCCAATGATCCGAAAAAGGGAAGTTCAAGGCTTTTTCCTACCGGTGTTTTGTATAGAAATGATAGAGAAATCAGTAGAACAGTCAACCCCATCCAGATTGGAGCCCATTTTTTGGCTTGATGGATAAAATCCTTTTTAAAGAGGATTGTTTTTCTTATGTGGGTGAAGATTAGAAAAGCGATGGTTGCGGCAAAGAATGGCGAAATAATCCATGACATTACAATCCCGACCATTTTTAGCCAGTTGACCACATCAGGGCCACCTGCAACAAGTCCGAAACCGAGAATCGCACCAACAATTGAATGTGTTGAGGATACCGGTAGGGCGGTCAGGGTTGAAATAAGGACCCAGACCCCTGCGGCAAGCAGGGCCGAGAACATACCGACCATGATAATCTTGGGGTCGGCTATGGCTGCCGGGTTGATAATCCCCTTGCTGACCGTTGCGGTCACATGGGAGCCGAGGAACACCGCACCGGCGAAGTTTAGTGTCCCTGCTATGAATACTGCCTGCCGGATAGTGATGGCTTTTGCGCCGACAGCCGAGGCCATGGAATTTGCCACGTCGTTTGCGCCAAGGTTGAAAGCCATCATGAACCCTGCAAACAGGGACATGTAAAAAAACAGATCGTAAATATCCATTAGAGATAATCCCCTTATTGTGAATCCTGAGCGGATTCAGAAGCTTGTTCAGCTGTTACCGGGAGTTTCACACAAAATGAAGATCCGGTACCTGTTGCAGCGTCAACCGGGCTTTCCACCCAGATGTCGCCGTTAAAGTTTCGTGCAAGGCTGCGGCACAGGGCCAGTCCGAGTCCTGAACTGCCGTGTCCTACAGCGTTTTCATCCAGTTTGAAAAATCTTTCGAAAATACGTTCTTTATCCGCGACAGCAATCCCCGGTCCTTCATCAACAACTTTGATTATGGCAAAATCATCATTAGTTTCAGCATGGACTACCACTTCGGTGTTTTCCGGTGCATATTTGATGGCGTTCTCAATCAGGTTGTCGAAAATCTGGACCAGTCCTTCATTGGTTCCGGTGACATTTATTTGCGGAATTTCGTCTTTGCTTAAGTCAATGTTATTGTTCTCCGCGAGAGACTTAAGGTTTGCCATGCTCAGTTCTATGCATTTTTGCAGGTCAGTGGGCTTGGTGCGTAGTTTCTTGCCAGAATATTCACTGCGGGCAAGGGCGAACATGCCGGTGATGACCTTGGACATGTGATCGGCATTATCGCGGATAGTTCCAAGGAAATTTTTGAGTATCTTTTCGTCCTGCGGAGGATTGTCGATCAGGGTTTCTGCATATCCCTTGATGCTGGTCAGCGGGGTGCGCAATTGATGCGAGGCATTGGATACAAAGTCGCGGAGAATTTTTTCTATGCGGCGGACTTCACTGATATCGTGGAACACAAGGATAAGTTTGCGACGGCTTTTGTAGTCATCGTAAGAGCAGATGGTCACATTCATGGAACGCCCGTCCGCAAGATCCACTATCAGGGAATCAGAATCCTTTTTACTGCCGTGTTTGATTATTTTATCAACCGCATCCTGAATTTCATGGCGGGTCAGCACTTCAAGAGGCATTCTGCCTACAAATTGTTGCGTGTCCGGAACCAGTCGGGTCATGGATTTATTGACAGATTCAATTTTGCCTTGCGGGTCGAGGACCATAATGCCTTCAGTCATGTTTTCGAACATGGCATCAAGCTGGTTGCGCTGATCTTCAATTATCCGAATGTGTCCTTTGATTTTTTTGGCCATGGTGTTGATGGAATTTGCCATCAACTTGTATTCCCCACCGGGAATGACCCTGATACGCTTGCTGTAGTCTCCTTCTCCGATGGCCTGCGCGGTAGCAGAAACTTCCCTCACGGCAGAGGTGGTGCGCTTGCCGATGAATACCAGCAATATTGCGGAACCTACAGTCAGTAAGCCCAGAAGTATGGAGAAATGGATCATAACCCGGTCCAGCCTTTCCCCGATTACCGAGTAAGGCAGGGCCAGACGGATGAACTCTCCGTTATTGCCCATGGATTTAGCAACGTAGAGCATGCGGGTTTGCAGAGTTTTGCTGTAGCGGATATCTTTTCCGGTTTCGCTGGTTTCGGCAGCAATGACTTCCGGGCGGTTGGAATGGTCGTCAAGTTCGGGCAGCCTGCTTGTTTTAACATCGGAGTCGGCCAGAACCTTACCGCTTTTTATATAGGTAATGCGGATGTCGAGATGGGAACCCAACTCGTTAATTTCATTTTGAAATGCGGGAGTGCCGGGGTTGACCGGGCTGTGGCTGATTTTCCAGCGCACATAATTCAGAAGGCGGGAAGTGTTTTGCCTGCTGGAAGCGGTCAGCTCTTCTGACACCGTTCCATAGTAAAACCAGAAGGTCAGCAGCAGGGCGCAGAGCAGCACGGCCCAACCCCAAAGCAGAATCTTCATGTGTAGTGATGTTTTAGGCAAAAAAATTCCTCCCTGAGGATTTTCCTGAGCAGAAACAGAGTCCCTTGATTGTCACAGGGGAGTATCAAGCATGTTAATATGGTTAGGTCAAGTTTTGTTACAAAAATTTGTTTTTAGTTTAACTTGCTGTTTTCTAATGAAAAACGGCCATAAAAAGTGTTCTGCACAACTAAAAGTGATTGTTACAATACAGTGACAATTGGCTTTTGTCAGCAGGGTGTTTGTGTGATGGACCGAATCATTACCCATGTTTAAACCAGGAAGATAGCATGTTGAATGGTGTTTCGTTTTAGTTTATTAGTCCATAGACAAGTGCACTAACTAGATTATAAACAAGGCTGAATTTAATGTCTGAAAAAGTTGAAAAAGCAATACAGGATCTGGTCATGAACGGCCCGGTGCCATTGGAGGAACTGGCCGAGCGGCTTGGAAAGACCCCAAAGACATTGGTTCGCGAAGTGAATCCGGAAGACAGGAAAGCTAAGCTTGGCGCGGAGACTCTGGTAGAAATTATGCGCATTACCGGCGCAGTTGAGCCTTTGCGGCTTATGGCTGAAGAATTGGATTTTACAATTGAATCAGCTGATTAGCGCGATTGTTCTGCTGTTTTTAGCTGTATAGGCAAGAGCCATATGTTGCTGTTGTATTTAAAATTTATGGATAGTCCTGTGTAGTTGTCGTATCCGGTTTCTATTTTCCTGTCTTCGTTAAGATATATTCCCATCATACCTGCGGAAAAATCATTTCCCGGTCCGGCTGTGCTGTTTGATGCTCCGCTCAGTTCAAGAGCGGCTGCTTTGAGCTGTTGCGAAATATTATTTGCGGCAAATTTCTCTAATGCAAACGTTCTTTCTTCGCCGGAAAGTGAAGAGACCAGTTTGCCCATTTTCACTACTTCCCCGGCTTCCGGGTTACTGTCTAGAGCTTCGTCGTAAAGATCATCCGCTTCTTCAACCATGCCCAGTGCGAGATTCACGCAGGCAAGGTTGTTGAGCAGTCTGCCGTTATTTCCGTCGTTCAAATCAACAGCAAGGGTATACAAAGATTCCGCCCTTTCCAATAATGCTGTGGAATTTGTGTACAGCCCGACAACTGCGAGGGCGTCCGCTTTCAGGATCACAGCCTCTTCCCTGTTTCTGGCATCTGAAAAACTGGATCTCTCTGCCTGCTCCAGAGCTTCGGCTAGTTCCGAGGAAGGGGTTAGAGTCATTTCCCGGATCAGCAGATTCAGTTGCAGGAATCTCGGCTTCACTCCTGCTTTAACGGACATGGGCCGGGATATGAGTTTGCGGGCTTCTGCTCTGTCTGTTGAGTTTGTGGAGAAGTAGAGGCAGGCAGCAAGGATTTCCGGCTGGTTTCCGGTCTCGGAATCAAGTCTCAAAGTCTGGCGGAACATGTTATCAAATGCTTCTTCCGTGCTCATGGCAGGGTAGGCCAGCCATTCTCCGAGAACATCAACTCCAGCCTTGATCAGCTGGGCCTGTGGGCGGTTGAATTCGTCGTATCCTGTAGCGTATTCCAGAGTTTTGGGCAGGAGAAATCTTGTGGCTGAAGCTTCCTCGGAATTGCGTCCGTCAATTCTGATGGTCGGGAGTGCTTCGGCGATGATCCGTTCCAGCTTGAAGCCCAGAGCCAGTTCGTAGAAAAAACGGTCTTTATTTTTCATATGCTCAGCCCTTTCAAGGTAGGGCCTTGCCGAGAGCAGATTGTCTGTCCGCTGGAAAGCAAGACGCCCGAACCCGGTAAAGGGACGTGCATCATTCGGTCTTAAGCCGTGCAGTTTGTGGAAGAGGGGTTCAGCAAGATCGGGCCTATCCAGCAGGATGAGTGCATTTCCTTTCTCCAGTTGCAGGTCAAAAACATCTTGATCAGTTATGGAAGTGGCTGTTTCGCAGAGTTCTGCCCGGCGGGGCAGGGAACTTATTTGGCGGCGCAGCTCACTGTCCAGATCGGGGTTGGCCAGCAACGGTTTGAGCTGGGTAGCGGCAGCTCCGCCTGCTTCAATATCAAGGTTGCTGTATTGGGCCATGGCTGTTGTCAGGAGCAT
Organism: Marinifilum sp. JC120; assembly: GCA_004923195.1. Classification (NCBI taxonomy): domain Bacteria; kingdom Pseudomonadati; phylum Bacteroidota; class Bacteroidia; order Marinilabiliales; family Marinifilaceae; genus Marinifilum; species Marinifilum sp. JC120. The sequence continues at coordinate 18,795 of RDSB01000011.1, forward strand.
TTCAGGCGATACCGGAAGTGAAGAAATCGCAATGGCTCCGCTAAGCAGAGGAGCTGCACGGGTAATGTCTTCCGCTTTCAGGGCCTGCTCTCCAAGGGAATACAGAATCCATGGAATGACCGGGGAATGAATGCGGTCGTGGAAAATGCGGGAGGAAAGTATTAATTGCGCTTCCTGCGTCGCTCCATATGCCTGAGTTAGAAATTCAATGCGTTCAAGGTTCTTTTCAAGAGCATGCGGCCCTGTTTCATTCAGGTTCATGCCCTGTTGCAGTTTTTCAGATATAGTACGGATTGTTTGGGAATCCAGCACGGAACAAAGTTTCATCAGGATGATGCACATATCACGGCAGGAGGCATCATAAGTAGATATGCTGTTTCTGATGGTTGCGGCAACGGCAACCAGTTCTTCCACATCGTCTACGCTGAAGCTGTTTTCGCCATTACGTAGCCGGGTTAGAATGTTCTCAGCCCGGTAAGCCAGATATCCGCCGCAGGTGGCGTTGCGCAGGCCGGGAAAATTGTCTTCGGTAATGGCCGGAAATTCGGGCAGGGTTGTGTCTTGAGGTCCCAGGATATTATCCAGAACGGCTTTGCCGGGACCGGGCATATTGGCGAGGAGAATAGAATCCCTTTCTTTGACTGAAATTTTTACTTTCCGGCCTTCAGCTCCGGGGGTTAGGTAAATCCGTGCTTTTTCGAATAAACCGCAATTTTCAAGGATTATCCGGGCGGCAATGATTTTTTGCGGAGTTGCTTTTTCTCCGGGTAATATCTGGGCCAATGCCATAACTGCATTTGGAGTCAGCCGGGAGTCTCCGCTGACTTCAATGGAAGCCACGGACTGGTTTGCGATGAGTCGGGCAGCCGATTCGGCAAGCCTTTGTGCTGCCGGCTCGGAATTGCTGCCGCCGATCTGCTTTCCTTTAATGAATACATCCGGTTCAAGATGGAAATTGTCGGTCAGTAAAGCTGAAAAAGAGGTGCCTTTATCATCCCTGACCATTAGTCCGGAGAGGGTGTATCTTGATTCAGGGGACTGGGCTGTGCAGTTTTCACAACTGAGTCCGGCAGTGGTCAATCGTTGTTGAATGAAGGCTTTGAATTCAAGTACGGGCTGACCGGAAGGGGTCAGAAAATCGCCGATTGATACGAGCGTTGGGGATGCGTTTACTATTGCAGGCAGCAGGGAAATGGCGATTGCAAATAAAAGAAGTCTTATGAAAATTGAAAAACGCATCTAAGCCTCTTGGTATATTGAACAGGTTATGCCTCAATCAATACCTCATCACGCCCATTTAATCCAGCCCCGTAGATTTCGACTTGCCGGGAGAACTCTGGTACTAGGTAGCTCTTCACGAAACAAAAATATTATGAATTGGAATTAATAGATGGAATATAGACAGGATTCAGGACTAGATGGGTTTTGCCGCAAAAACTGGGCCTTGCTGCTCGGTTTGCTGCTTTTGTTTTCCGCCGCAGTTTCCTTTTACGGAACATGGTTGAATTACTTTTACGATATTGATGAGCCCAAGTATGCCCGTGCGGTTTATGAAATGATCCATAGTGGTAACCTGCTTGCTCCTATGTTTGACGGCATACCGCGTATGGAAAAGCCTCCGCTGGCCTATTGGGTTATGTCTCCCTTTGCGTGGTTGGCTTCCCTTGACGGTTTCAGCGGTAATGTCCTTACCCTGCTGCGTTTGCCCACAGTAATCTGCTCCGTGCTCATGGTGCTGGGAACCGCACTCACCGGGCGCAAACTCTTCGGTCCTGCCACCGGGCTACTGGCCGGGATGATCCTGCAAAGTTCAGTGCTTTTCAAGTTCATGACCGTGATGATGAAGGTGGACGTGGTTTTTGCTTGCTGTGTTACTTGGGCCACGTATTTTTATCTACAGCGTTATCTTGGAGATAGAAGTCCCCGTGTAGCTATCGGTGGCGTCATACTTACCGCGCTGGGGGTGCTGGCCAAAGGTCCTTTCGCTTTTCTGCCCATGGCCGGGTATGCATTGGCAGTGGGCATCCGCCATAATGTTAATAAAAAACATGAATCCACTGAATCAGCATCTTTTCTTTCAGCATTTAATATCAAGGGGCTGATTGCTGCTAAGTGGAATGATCGCAATATTCTGTTGCTTTGGTTTATTGCCGGATGCGCACCCTTCTTTCTTTGGCTTTATGGTGCATGGCTGACAACTGGATTTGACTATACTCAAGGGCTGCTCGGGCAGTTCTTCCATAACACCGCCTCTACAAGTTCCAAAGTTACTAATAAGTTGAGCCATCTTGATCCTTATTTTGACACCCTTACAGTTATATTCTTTCCGTGGGGAGGGTATGTGTTCGGGGCTGTTTACGGTGTCTACCGTTCGGTGCGCGAGAAGTTCAATGAAAAATATGTGTTCATGGCCTGCGTTTTTCTGGTCTACCTGCTGGTCTTCACTCTGCTTTTCAAGCTCAAATCCAATCGCTATATGCTTCCGATGCTGCCGCTGCTTTCCATTTTTGTCTGCGACTGGCTGGTCAATGCCAAGCGTGACAAGATGTACCGCACCCTCTTTGAGATGGGCTTTGTCTGGATTCTGTCCATGGCGGCCATGCTCGGCTATCGTTCCTTCAAGTCCATGAGTGTCTCGGTCAACCTTGCGGACCGGGTGCCTGTGGGCCAGTACATGGAATTGATGTTTCCTTTTTTTATCGCCCTTGGGGCATTTTTTCTGGTGCTGCTTATAGTGAGCATCAAGCAGTCCCAGCGTCCGGTCCTGCACATTGTGGTCGGCTCGCTGGCAATTACGGCGGTAATGCCTTTTTATTATAATGCGTTGCCTTCATATACTTCTCTAGCTGAAAATCGTCCCCTGCCCATTCTCGGACAGGCTTTAACCGACAGGATTGCGGAATTTTCAGACGGGGATACCCTTGTTCTGCACCGCCCGTTTTTTATTAAAACCTTCCCGGACGTGGTTTACTATCTTAAAAAGCTTGATAAGGATGGAAACTGCCTGTACTCGCTCAGTTCCGGGGCGCGTCCCGGAGATCTGATGCAGGCTCTGGCGACTCCGTCCATTGCTGCGGATCTGTTCAAGAAGGAACACCCGGATGCTGAAAAATATCCGGTTTACCAGTACCTGAAGAATAAAGAATTCAAGAATGCGGTCCTGCTGCTTTCTTCAACTGATTACTATAGATTTAAACCTTTCATCGACTCCCTCCCACCCATGATTAAAAATCTTGTGGTTGTTGAAGAGCGGGAGTTGCTGACCATTAAATGGATTAAGGACAAGGTGTATATTGTCCGCTTTAATCCCGGTAAAATGAAATAATGCCAGATAAAAATAGAAAGATAGACATACTTGATTTGGAATACAGCGAGCTTGAATCCTTTATCTCGCAGGAGCTTAAGGCTCCCCGTTTTCGCACTGACCAGATCTGGCAGTGGCTCTGGCAGAAGGGTGCTGCGGATTTTGATTCCATGACCAATCTTGCCAAGAATCTGCGTGAAGCTCTGAAGAGCAAAGCGGTTATTAACCATCCGCAGGTTGATTTGGTCCAGACCAGCAAGGACGGCACAATTAAGATGCTCTTGCGTCTTAATGACGGTGCTTTAGTTGAGACAGTGCTTATCCCCATGGAAGGGCGTTACACCCAGTGTCTGTCCACTCAGGTGGGCTGTGCCATGGCTTGTACCTTCTGTAGTACCGGCTTGATGGGTTTTGAGCGCAACATGAGTATGTCCGAGATGCTCGGGCAAGTGCTGGCGGGCCGCAAATATCTACGCGAAAACAATCTTGATCCGCTCAAGAACCTTGTTTTCATGGGTATGGGCGAACCATTGCTCAACCTCGATAACCTGATTCGTACGCTGCGCAATCTCAATAATCAGGACGGACTTTCTTTCGTGCCCCGGCGTATAACTGTTTCTTCGGTGGGTTTCGTCAAGCAGCTTGAAGAATTGGGCAAGACCGGGTTGACTCTTCCGGCTATTTCTTTGCATGCACCTACTCAGGAATTGCGCGAAAAGATTATGCCCAAGGCCGCCAAGACTCATATTAACGATCTGCTTGACGCTATGGATAACTTTCCGCTCAAGCCGAGGGAAAAGGTAACTTATGAATATCTGTTGCTGGGCGGGGTGAATGATTCCATTGAGCATGCCAAGCAATTGGTCAAGCTGCTCGGTCATCGCCGCTGCAAAGTTAACCTTATCGCCTATAATCCCGGCGATGATCCGCTTTACGAGGCCCCTTCAAGAGATAAGGTGCTGGCATTTGAAAAATATCTTTGGGATAAGAAGATAACCGCAACTATCCGCAGGTCCATGGGGCAGGATATCAAAGCGGCTTGCGGACAGCTAAAAGCTGACCAGGAAAAGAAATGAAAAAAGCGGGGTAGTTAAAACTGCCCCGCTTTTTTTTATATTTCACTAACCAGCATGGTCTCAGCTTGATCAGGCCGTAGATGCAAGCGCAAACCTTCTTTGGTCATTATTATTATCCGGGCACCGGGGGTCATACCGATGGCTCGTGCGGGTTCGACTGATTCAAGGGTGATACTTGCCCCGGGCTTGATGCCGATGGCCGATATCGATTTCGCAGCTCTCGGTCCGCCTAATATGTTTTTAACAGCAAAAGGACGTCCCTTGCCGCAGGTTGCCAACTGGCAGGACACGCCGTCACATTCGCCCCATATTTTGGCTGCCATTCCTTCGGTCATGGTGTTCTGTTTGCCGTCTACCACTGCCTTGTAGGACATGGGGGGCAGGCAGCGGATCAGCTCCAGATTATCCCCCTCAGCAATACCTAGGATTTTGAGGCTTTTTTCGAGGTGTGATCCGGCGGTCAGCCCTTCGATGTGACCCTTTTCACCGGGGTTCATCTCAAAGACCGGGGTTTTATGCCCGTCATCGTGGTGGACAATAACCTTGGAGGCCATTCCCGCCGCGAGCAGAACTTCACCCTGTGGCCCTTTGATTCTTACCGGATGCTGTACCGAATCTTCGGACATGATTTCCAGTTCTGAACCGATATGGAGTCCCATGCGTTCAAGGCGGTTTTTCAGGCTTTCGCTGGTCACAGCCTTGAGCATTAGGTTTTTCTCTACAGGTGCATTTCTTAATGTCAGGGACATTATTGGTTCTCCTTTGCGGACTCTTGCGGTTTGTTCGCTGCTGAAGTTTTCATGGCGGCGTATCCAAGTATACCCACGGTGCTAAGGTTGTGGGTCATGGCCGCAGCAAGAGTGGATATTTTACCCATACCGGCCAGCAGCAGAGTGGCTGAGTTGATTCCTACCGCAGACCACAGGCAGTGACTGAGGGTTTCGCGGTTGGTGAGTGCGATGCGGTGGGCCTCCACAAGGGTAAGCATATCTTCGTTAAGCATGACCACCTGCGCGGATTCTCGAGCGAGGTCAGCCCCGGAAGGCATGCAGATGCCTACGTCAGCGCTTACAAGAGCCGGTGTATCGTTGACCCCGTCTCCGGCAAAGGCGACTTTGGCCCCGCCGTCTTTAAGTTCTTTGACGATGTTTGCTTTATCTTCGGGTTTGAGTTCCCAGTGCACGGCGTCCACAGGGGGAAGTTGAGCCGCAAGGGCCAGTGCTGTGGAGCGGTGATCCCCGGTGAGGATCTCAATGCGCTTGATTCCTGCCGCCTTGAAAGATTCGAGGGCTTCAAGGGCTTCGGGGCGCAGTTCATCACGCATGGCAATAATGCCGATAAGTTCCTCGTCCATGGCTACGAAAAGAAGGTTCTTGCCTGCATTACGCAACTGGCGGGACTTTTTCTCCATGTATGAGCAGTCCACATGTTCATCTTCTTCTACAAAGTGCTGGCTGCCTACAAGCACCCGTTTGCCATCAACGTAGGCGGAAACACCGTGGGCCACGATAAAGTCGACCCCGCTTACTTCCGGCAGTCCGATTTTACGTTCTTTGGCTTCGTTAACAACCGCTTTCGCTACCGGGTGGGCATAGTGTTCCTCGGCCCCGGCGGCAATGGAGAGAAGTTCTTCCTCTTCGTAAAGAGGCATGGGAACGATGTCGGTAACTTTGAGTTCCCCTTTGGTCAGTGTTCCGGTCTTGTCAAAGACGATGGTGTCCACTGCGGCGAGGTTGTCGAGAGCCTGTCCGCCCTTGAGCAGAACCCCGGCTTTACTTGCAGTATACATGGAAGTACGGGTGGCAACCGGGGTGGAAAGCTTGATGGCGCATGAGTAGTCAACAGTCAGCACCGATGCGGCACGGGCAAGGTCTCCGGTCAGGGCGTAAACGCCAAGTCCGGCCCCGAAAGTCAGGGGCACCAGCTTGTCTGCGAGTTCTGCGGACTGGATCTGGCTTTTGGATTGCGAACGTAGGGAACTTTCAAGATAGCGGTTGATACGGGCCATGCCTGTTTCAGAACCGACTTTGTCAGCCCTGATTTTGAGGGTCCCCTCTTCTACTACTGCGCCGGAAAGGGTTGCGTCTCCAGGTTGCAGGTGGATAGGCACGGATTCTCCGGTAATGGAACTCTGGTTCACAGAACCGTCACCCTCAACAATGGTTCCCTCGATGGGGATGAGTTCACCGGGGCCGCAGACTACAATGTCGCCTACTTGCAGATCATTGAAGTCTATTTCAAGCTCACGACCATCCTTTTCAATCCAGATTTTCTCAACCTGTGGTTTGAGCAGGGTCTTGAGCAGGTCGGTTGATTTCTGTTCGGACTGATCTTCAAGGTATTCGCCAAGACTCAGCAGGGCACCCACCGAGTTGGATGTGAAGTAATCACCGCGCAGCAGAGAAAGGGCTTTGACTGTACCGTCCAGTACTTCAATTTTGACCCCTCTGGTAAATAGGGTCTCCAAACCAGACACAATGCCGGGAATGCCCAGCATCCAGCTTGTTGCCGCCTGCACAGGCAGGGGCAGGAAAGGTGTTGCTGCCGCAGCTGCGGTCCGTGCACCGACATCAATCAGGTCGGTATCGTGTTCCCGTTCGTTTCCTTTGAGAAAGGCTTCGTGGGGGATGTCGTTCAGCGTTTCAATAATAGCCGCACGCACTTCAGGAGTACCGTCATACTCAACGGTAACGGAAAAGGCCGGGCCGTTGATTCTGACCGATTCGACCCCGCCAAGTGATTCCACACTGGCTTGCAGGTAGTTGTGGTCCAGATCAGGCGTAAGGAGAATCAGAGACTTAAGTCTGATTCTTTTCGGCAGTTCATGGACTATTTCAAATCTTTTTTTTCTATTCGGAGTTCCGATCATCTGTTTGTCCTCTGCGGTTTTCTGGAAACCACCCAGTGCAAAGCTGTAAACCCGACAAAAGCAACAGAGGCCCAAAGATGCAACGGCTTTGCTCCTTTGAACTTGAGCATGCCTGAAGCAGCTGAAGCTCCGAGTGTGGCAACCATTCCGACCTTGGCCGCTGTCTTGGTCTTACTGGGGGTAAGCGGACAGTCCTTGCATTGGCGGAATGTTTTTTTATCTTTTGATCGGTTCAGGTCTGTGTTTTCAGGTAAGGCGTTCATTCTAAGAACCCTCCGGGGGCTTAAATGCAATTTGATCGCCTCCGGCGGCCCTGCCGGGGGCCTTAAACCCTTTTGCAAAAGGGTTTAAGAATCCCAAAACATTTTATTAGGGCTTCATCGTCTGTAAATTCGAAGGACGTCATCGCACGCTACTTGCGAAGCATATTAAAAAGTTTTGAGGGGAAGGGTACTTTTAGTGAAAGTTCCCCTTTCCCAGCCGCCGGCAACCTATTCAGACTGCGCTTCGGCTTTGATGTCGTGGATTTTTTCTTTTGCTTCTTCAATGCCGCCCTGAACAGCGGACCATGTTTTTACCGCACCGGAAACAACTGCTTTCTGGACTTTGGGGTTGGAAGCTACAAGAGCCAGTCCTGCGCCCAGCAGAAAACCTTTCAGGTAACGGGAGTCGGTGACATCAACCCAGCTTTTTACGGAGGTGTCCTGCTGGACAGGTTCAACCTGCTGCTGGGAATCAATGCGTTGCTGCTCGGTAAGCTGCGGGTCCTGATAATTATATACGTAGTCGTTGTTGTAATCTTGACTCATGATTTACTCCTTTTCCGCTGCTTCTTTGGCAGCTTGTGTGGCCATGTATTCCTGTTCGGCCTTGAGGTCTTCCATTCTTTCCATTTCTTCGGCAGACATTTCTTCTTTGCCGCCGGAGGTGAAGATGGATCTTACTGTCTTGCTGGTGCAGACAAATGTGATACCCGCGCCCACAAGAAGTCCTTTCCAGAAACCGTCATCAATACCATTAAAAAAGCTAAGCAGGCTTGCCGGATCGGCTTTGCCTTCAGCTGTATCTTTAACCAGATCTACAAACTGTTTGACCTGTTCTTCGGAAGTCTTGGGGTCAACAGTGGGAGCTTGTTGAACAGGCTGCTGAATCGGCTGTTGTACGGGCTGCTGAATCGGCTGCTGCATGGGCTGCTGATCATATACGGGCTGTCCGTAGACAGGCTGACCGTACACGGGTTGTCCGTAGACAGGCTGTCCGTACACGGGTTGTCCGTAGACGGTCTGCCCATACACGGGCTGTCCATAAACAGGCTGCTGCATAGGTTGTTGGGGAACCTGCTGTACAGGTTGCTGGTATACCGGCTGCTGATATGCGGGCTGTTGCATGGGCTGTTGAGCCGTCATGTCTGGCTGAACATTTCCGGCAACCGGGGCACCCTGATAGGGATCACCGGAAGTGGTGTAGGAAAAATGGGGCTGCCCCTGATCGGGGCCCATCACCGGCTGGGAGGTGTTGGGCTGCTGGGGCGCGCTTTGCTGTGCATCGGGTGCTGTGTTTTCGGTGCTCATTTTTAAAAACTCCTCTAAGTAAGGGTATTTTTTAGCCGTTACTCATCAGTCTGCCGTAAAGGTCGCTGATGATTTGTGCTTTCTTGTCTTTGTCTGTTCCCTGAATAAGTTCTTCAACCAGTTCCGGCTGAATCTGTTCAGAGTCGTACTCAACAACCACTGACCGGGCGGACATGTTGACCCGGGCATCCTTGATAGCGTCAGGCAGCTCGGAATGTTCCTTCATTGCCGCCAGTGCTACTGGTTTTGTTAAGATGAGCGGGCTGAATTTAATCCTGATGCGTCCCGGTATATGGTGGGCCACATCAAGATATTTTTCCAATTCAACGATTTTACGGAAGTTCATAGATTTTGCCTTGCTTGGATTCGATTGCTTCAGGTGAATGACGGAGCAGCCTTGACGAGTTAGCTATGACTCCCATGGTGTGCAGAATGTGCAGGAAACCGGCCATGATCGGGGAAAGAACCCCGGTCGCGCCCATGACGACTCCCACTATATTTGAACCTGTTGCCAGCCAGAAGTTCTGGTAGGCTATTTTTACAGTGTCCTGACTTAATTGCTGGACGTACATGAGACCCCTGAGGTCATCATCTACCAGTGCGATGTCTGCCGCTTCAACAGCCACTTCCGCGCCTCCGGTTCCCATGGCTACGCCGACGTCGGCCTGCGCAAGGGCAAGGGCGTCGTTGATTCCGTCGCCGACCATCATGACTTTGCCGCCTTCATTTTGTAGAGTGCGCACAAGGATGGCCTTTTCTTCGGGCATGGCTGAGGCGTGAATTTCCGGAATATTTAAAGTCTTTGCGAGGTCGTTGGCAGTTGCTGGCTCGTCCCCGGTAACCAATACCGTGCGTTCAACTCCGCCTGTTCCAAGGGAATTGAGGACGGCTGCGGATTCTTCGCGGATGGTGTTGGCAAAGGCAAGTAGTCCTAGAGGTTCCTTGTCTTTGACCACGTAGAGTACGGTAAGCCCTTTGCGCTTGAGGTTTGAAACCTGCCTGCTCAGGGAGCCGATGCGTACGTCGAATTGTTCGGTCAGCTTTTTGTTACCCACCAAAATTTCCATAGAATGGTTATCATTTCCAGGGAGTTCCGCGCGCATACCCTTGCCTAAGAAATATTCGCAGACTGTATGGGGCAGGGGATTCAGCTTTCTGAGTCCTGCTTCATGCTTAATGGCTTGAGCCAGCGGGTGGTGGTTGTGGGTTTCAACTGAAAGAGCATAGGTCAGCAGGTCGCTTTCGGTTATGCCGTCAGTGACGTGGATATGCTCGAGACTGGGCTCGCTTCCGGTCAGGGTTCCGGTTTTGTCAAAGCAGGCGATATCACAGCGGCCCACTTCTTCAAGATACCTGCCGCCCTTGATGAGAATGTTGTTCTTTGCCGCTGTGCTGATGGCCGCGCTGATGGGGGTGGAAGCAGAAAGCACGGTGGCGCAGGGGCAGGCCATAACCAGCAGTACGGTGAACGCGCGCCACGGGTCAGTGGTGAGTATGAGGGTCCCCACGGTGCAGGCAAGGCCGATTTTAACCAGTCTTACGGAAAGTTTGTCCGCTGTGGATTCAATGTCGGTTTTATTTTCAAGAGAATCTTCTACTTTGTGGAGGATGCGGGCCAGATAAGTTTTGTCACCCACTTCTTCGGCCCGGACGTAGATGACGCCTTCGCGTACAAATGTTCCGGCGAAAACCTGATCATCCTGTTGTTTGTGGATGAAGTCGGCCCGTCCGGTGATGGGAGCTTCGTTGATGAGCCCCTGACCATCCACAATGGTACCGTCTATGCAAATTTTTTCCCCGGTATGCAGAACCACCACATCGCCTTTGTGGAGATTATTTATCTCAACTTCCACTTCCATTCCGTCTTTGAGGACAAAGGTGTGGTGGGTGGTATTATCCAGAATGCCGGAAATAGCCCTGCGGGAGCGTTCGGTGATCCATGCGGTAAGCAGTTCAGCCCCTGCGTTGATCCAGAGGATTTCAAAGGCGGTCATTGCTTCCCCGGCAACAACCGCAGCTATGATACCTCCGGCCAGAATACCTTCAAGGCCGAATTTCTTTTCACGCAGTTTGCTGACTGCTTCTTTGACCAGCGGTACCGCCGCCAGAACAGTCAGAAAACCCAGAGGACTGAGCAGGGTCTGGGCCACGGTGATTCCCAGTAGGGACTCACTTATCAGCACAGCTCCGCCCACAGCGGAGACAAAGGAAAAATAGCGCAGGGCATCTTTGACCTGCGGACAGCCACATTCGCTTTTGTCCTTAATGGGACATATTGTAGTCGTGTGCACTGCCACGATTTCCCGGAGTGTTTCAATAACATTCTCGGGGGTTATGAATTCCGGGTTGTAGCGGATTACCAATGTAGCACATTTGTTGTTGGAACGGGTCCGGGTGATCCCGGATACTTTTTCAAGATTCCGTTCAACGGTGCTGCAAAGAATCTTATTCTTTCTAAGATTCGGTACTTTGAACCTTATTCTGCCCGGTATTGAATGCTTTATGCTTGCATATGTTTTTTCTTTTTTCACGTGAAAGTCCTGTGTTTACTGGATTATCAGGTGGACATCCTGTGAAATTGAAATTGAGTATCAACTCCACAAGAGTGGGAAATACAAATGTGTAATCCCTTTGTCAACGAAAACTTAAATTTTAGTCGGGAGAATCACGCGAGTGGCAGCCCTGCCTGTAATCAGCAGAGCTGCCCTTTTTTTAGATCTGACATGCTGCTTTAAACTGCTTCCTCAATTGACTTTGGCTTTTTGTTATCAAGGGGAGTGGGCACAGCTTTGTCCCAAAGCATCTTTGCTCCAGTAGCAACGACGGTAAAGCCGAGCAGTCCGGTCAGGCCGCCGAGCCCGAGTATTCCGGTGGCAGCAATTCCAGCTGCGGTGGCGAGTCCAGTTCCTGCGGATTCGGTCGCTACAGCTTTAGCGGCATCGCAACTGCTCATTTTTCCTTCTTTCACGGCAATGGTGGAGCGTACTGCCGCAACGGTACCGCCTATAAGTGCTCCTGTGACAGCAGCAGAAGCGGTGACTACCGGAAGAATTCTGGTTGTTGTGGGTGTGGTCATTTAATACTCCTGTATTTTAGACGGTAGTCCGTCAGTTTGTTTTCATGGATTCAGTGATAATTACCGCATTTGTTTATTTTAGAAAGCTGCACAATTGAGTTTCAATTGCATAAATTTAAAGTGTGTGAGCGGTCACCGCTTGACACTGGTTCTCATTTGAGAATAGTCATCAGTGTCATTTTCACAAAATCCACAATGGAGGAAAGGATGTCAAGTCCGCAAACCCAGTTCTTGAAGTATTTATCCAAGAACAAAATGGCTGCTACTGAGCAGCGGCGAATTGTTTTGGAAGTTTTTCTTGGAACCCAAGGTCATCATTCATGCGAGGAACTATATGTTCATGTCAGCAAGCGTGATTCGTCCATCAGCCCAGCCACTGTTTACCGCACTATCAAACTCCTTTCAGAGAGTGGGATTGCTGAATCCTTGGACTTTGGTGACGGAGTAACCCGCTTCGAGTGTCGCCACGATAGGGATCATCATGATCATCTGGTCTGTATTCGCTGTAATCGCAGGATTGAGGTTATGGAAGACCGTATTGAGGAATTGCAGGAAAAATTGGCTAGCAAACATGACTTTGTGGTGAACAGGCACAAAATGGTCCTTTATGGGATTTGTCCTGATTGCCGTAAACAGTAATTTTTAATTGCAATTTACTCTCATTCGCATCATTTCCCCTGATTGGGGAAAATTCCTATCCTAATGTTTAAACAGTTTTTTTCATGCGTACTTTTAAGGAGAATAAAAATGAGTTTCAATCTCGGAAGATTGTTGCTGGTCTCTACAGCTGCAACAGCAGTAGGTGTGGCTGCATATGCTATTTACAAAGCAGGCGGTGTAAGGCCTGCTGTGACCAAAGCCGTTAAAGGCGGAGTGAAAGCAGGGAACTGGGCTTCACAGCATTACGGGTCCGCTAAGGACGAAGTCGCCCGTCTTGTGGATGAAGCAAAAGCGGACATGGCCAGATAGGCGTTCTTATTTTTAATGGTCACATGTCTGTGGGATTTCTTTATACTGGGCGGGACTTATAATCTTATTCCGTCCGGTGTTCTTTGCAAAATAGAGAGCCTTGTCCGCAGAAGCAACCAGATGTTGGGCTTCGGCTTCAGGGCTGTCGGCTTTGTAGTAGAGTTTTGAAATCCCAATGCTAAGGCTGGCTCTGCCAAGTTTAATTTGTGAGAAGCGGGTTCGGATGCGTTCAGCGATCTGTTCACAGCGGGTTGAATCCACGCCGACAAGGATCGCACCGAATTCGTCCCCTCCGAAACGGAAGGGAAAATCCGTACCGCATCTTACAGATGAGCTGATTATCTGGCCTAATTTAGCAAGAATTCTGTCTCCCTCTTGATGCCCATAGATATCGTTGACCTCTTTAAAATGGTCGCAGTCAATGAGTATGAGATGGAGCGGTGTTTTGCAGGAAATGCATCTGGAGCATGATTCAACCAGTTTCAGCTCGAAAAAGCGTTTATTGAACAGACCGGTAAGATGGTCGGTGTAAGAGAGCAGATTGAGTCTTTCCTTGTCTTGGTGAGTTTTTAGCAATGATTCAGTGAGCTTGGATTCGCGTTTGGCCACGGAGTGTGCCAGCCAGTTCAGGTTGTGCTGCAATCGACTCAGTTCGTCAGTGGCTATTCCGGTTTTATTTGAATAAATATCCAGACGTTTATCAAGTTTGCCCTGTTTGAGTCTTACGCAGAAGCTGTTCATTTTTCGCAGTTCTCGGTTGACCATCCAGTTTTCAAGCCAGCCTGCGATGGGCATGCACAGCGCAATGCACAGGCTGAAATGCAGGCAGGTATACATGGCAAGGGTGTTTCTGTCCGTGAACTCAGCCACAGTTATTGTGGCCCCGGCAGGCAGGATCAGGATCAACAGCACTGCAACAAAAGACTTTGCCTTGAGCTTGTTCCGGCTACTTGGTCTGTAGTTAAAAAAAGGGATGGTTTTTAATTTATTCTTCAGGTTAATCAATGGTCTTTCCTCCCCGGAAGATTCTATATAAATGCAAGGTTCTTTTTTAGTTAGTCGTAGTTTTCACCCGCATTCCCTTTGGTGCTTAGTGAAAACGAATGTCAATATCAAGTAAAAAAGAGTCTTTTGTCTTTATCCAAATTGAGTGTCGGGGTGGTTTTTTTCTTGTTGACAAGAAAAATATGGATCTATAGTAATTGATTTCGAAATTCATTTGCAAAATCGAATGTGAAAGAGAGGTTTTAAAAATGTTAAACAAATTTGATTTTTTTAACCGCGAACCTGCTTCTTCAAAGAAGAGGCATCGTGGTGCAGGCGGAAGGAAGCAGGGGAAAGCTTGCCACATGCGCGGAAAAAGTCTTCTGGATATTCCCATCGGGGGAAGTGCCGTAATTCGCGGGCATTTTTCCCATGGTGCGGTAAGACAGAGGTTGCTTGACTTGGGTTTTGTTCCCGGCAGGGAAATCGAAGTTGTTCGCGTTGCTACGCTGGGCTGCCCTCTTGAATTGCGTGTTGCCGGTTACTGCGTGACCCTGCGCCGTACTGAAGCCTATCAGATTGAGGTGGAAGATGAACGATGAGGGGAAAAAGGCGATGAAAGATAACTTTCTCGTAGCTCTTGCCGGACAGCAGAATGCCGGTAAGTCAACAACTTATAATATGGTCACCGGGGCCAACCAGCACGTGGCCAACTATCCCGGTGTCACCGTTGATAAAAAGGTCGGAAGCTACCACGAAGGAAAGACCCGTTATGAAGTGGTCGACCTTCCCGGAACGTATAGCCTAACTTCTTTTTCCCTTGAGGAAAGGGTTTCTCGTGAGTTTCTGCTGGAAGAAAAACCAGACGTGGTAGTTAACGTCATGGATGCGACCTGTTTGCGTCGCAGTCTGTACTTTACCTTCCAGGTTTTGGAGATGAATTTTCCGGTTACTGTTGCCTTGAACATGATGGATGTTGCTGAAAGTCAGGGGCTGTCAATTGATCTGAAAGAGCTTACCAGCCGTCTCGGAGTGGATGTTGTCGCTACCGTTGGGCGTAAGGGAAAAGGTAAGCAGGCCTTGAAGGCAGCCATACGTAAGGCTGTCAATCAGGAGTCCTACACCCGCCCGGTAGTTATCGACTACGGTGATCTTGAAGTTCATGTAAAAGCCCTTGAAGAAGAGCTTGCTTCAGATGCCAGCCTTGGTGTGCTTTATCCTTTGCGCTGGCTGGCTATCAAGCTTCTGGAAAACGATTCCGAAGCCCGGAATATTGTTGGAACAAAACACGCATCCGGCAAGTCCATTGTCGAAGATGCACTTTCCCGCAGGATGGAGTTTGAAGACGAAACCGGTGTCAACACCAGCGATTATATTGTTGCCTGCCGTGACCGGGTGGCCGGTGAAATCGTTGATGCCTGCGTGACCAAAGAAGCTGATTCCGGTCCGCCCATTTCAGAAAGAATTGACCACTGGGTTCTTAACCGTGCTCTGGCTCCGTTTTTTCTGTTGGCCACGGTTTACCTTATTTATGAACTTTCCATTGTTCAGGGGTATGAGCTTACCAAATACACTTGGCCGTTCCTTGCTAAGTTCAGGGATATTGTAGCAGGAATTTTACCTCCGGCTGGATTGATCGAGGACTCACTGTTGCGTTCCATGGCACTCTGGATGGTGGATAGTGCCAACACACTGCTTAACTATGTCCCGATCTTTTTGATTCTTTTTGCGCTGATCGCCATTCTGGAGGATTCCGGGTACATGGCCCGTATCGCCTTTATTCTGGACCGTGTCTTTCATAGTTTCGGTCTGCACGGGCAATCGACTCTGCCCTTTATTTTGGGCGGTGTTTTTGCCGGGGGCTGCGCTGTCCCGGGAATTATGTCTACCAAGGGCATTCCTGATGAGAGGTCAAGGCTGGCAACCATTCTGACTGTTCCGTTCATGAACTGCCTAGCCAAAATCCCTTTGTATACGCTTTTAGTTAACATTTACTTTGCGGACCACAAGTCATGGGCAATGTTCTTTATTTCGACCATTACAATCATCATGGCTTTGATTATTGCCAAGATCCTCACCACCACGGTCCTTAAAGGGCGTGAAACAGCACCTTTCATCATGGAGATGCCCAACTATCATGCGCCCACTGTTTTCGGTGTGGTCCAGAGGGCTCTGGAAAGGACATGGGAATACATTAAAAAAGTAGGCTCCATTGTTGTTGCGGTTTCCCTGTGCGTGTTCTCCCTGTTGCAGTTTCCCGGACTCACTGATGAGCGCATGGATTATTATGAGACCGAGATGAGTAAGGCTGTTGCAACCTATGATTCCAAGGTTGCAGGCAATGGGTACGTCAATCTTGCCACGGGTGAGAAAATGTTGCCGCTGCTTAATCTTTATGATGATTACAAGCGCGCCCGCATGAATACTTCCGGTAAAGAAGGTGCAGCACGGGTGGACCGTTCTTTTAAAAATGCCAACCCCGACACTTTTGTTTTGATCAAGCCCCGTGGTGATAAAAGCGCCAAGGTTGTAAACCGTGCCCTGCGTAAGCTTTCCTCTGAAAGGAAAACCCTGCGTCGCAAGATCAAGGAAGAAAAGATCAAAACCTCTTTCTTCGGTATGATCGGGCGCTCCCTTGAGCCTGTTACCAAGTATGCAGGTTTTGACTGGAAGGTGAACATTGCTCTGATCAGTTCCTTTGCGGCCCGCGAATCTTCCGTGGCTACTATGGGGGTTCTGTATCAGCAGGGTGCTGATGATAACCAGACCCTTGAGCAGAGAATGGGCAATGAAAGTGAGTCCAGCGGTATGAACTCCCTGCATGCCCTCGCGGTTCTGCTTTTCTTTGCTCTTTATCCTCCCTGCCTTGCGGCTACCATCATGGTCAAGGTGCAGACCGGGTCCTATAAGTGGATGGCCTTTGCTATCTTCTTCCCCACGGCGGTGGGCTTCGGCGTGGCGTCCTCTGTCTTCATGCTGGGGACTGCTCTCGGGGCCAGCGGAATAGCCATGATGAAGGGGTTCTATGGAGTGGCTCTAGCCGTGGCTCTGCTGATTGCACTGGTGCATAAGATATCATCAGATAAGGTAGCGGCATCCTATGAATATCAACCAAGTAACCAATAAAAATCTCTCAGGAGACAGCTATGAAAAACATAATTGCTAAAATCGTTGTGGTAGCCGGACTGATCGTTCTTTCCGCCACTGCCGCTCTGGCCCATTCCCCTCTTTGCAGCTGCTTTGACAACGGTGACGGTACCGTCCTTTGCGAAGGAGGATTTTCTGACGGTTCATCTGCTTCCGGCGTAAAAATATACGTGCGTGGTGATTCCGGTGCCGTTATCCTTAAAGGTGCTATGAACGAGAATAGTGAATTCGAGTTCAATAAGCCCGCTGGTCACTATACTGTTACTTTTGATGGCGGCGAAGGCCACTCCATTGAAATCGACGGTTCCGATATTGTTGAATAGTTAATTTGCGTACGCACCATGAAGCTTCATGGTGCGTACATTCAATCCAGAACTGGAAATTACTCTTTATTTTTTGATAAAGAGTGTCAAAATCATAATCAGGAGAAATAAGATGAAGATGAAGGTAGTTTTTCTTAACCTTTTGTTGGTAGTTGCCATGGCGGTTCCCGCTTCTGCACATTTTCAGATGATTTATACCCCCGAAATCGCCAAGACCAAGGGTGCTGAAACTGATTTGAAACTTGTTTTCACCCATCCTTATGAAGCAGGGCACACCATGAAGATGGGCATGCCTGAAGAATTTTTCATGCTGCACCAGAAGGGCGAAGAGGGTAAAACCAAAAAGTACGACCTCAAAAAACTGCTTAAGCCTATCACCTGGACCAGCCTGACCAACTCCGGTGAAGCTTACGAAGCAAAGCTTCCCAAGAAAATTGTACGTTCCATGGGTGACTACACTCTGGTTCTGGTTCCTGCTCCTTATTATGAAGGCGAAGAAGAAATCTACATCCAGCAGATCACTAAGACATACATGAACGTTGGTGGCCTGCCCGGTAACTGGGCTGCTCCCGCAGGTCTGAAAACTGAATGGATTCCCCTTGTAAAGCCTTACGCTATGTGGACCGGTATGACCTTCAAAGCTCAGCTCCTTTCCGACGGCAAGCCCGTTCCCAATGCTGACGTTGAAGTTGAGTACATGAACCACGAACCTGACATGAAAAACAATGCTTTCAAAAAAGAAGCTAAATCTGAAGCTCCTCACGATGCATTCGTAACCATGGGTGTTAAAACCGATGCTCAGGGTTACGTAACTTTTGCTATCCCCAAAGCCGGCTGGTGGGGTTTCTGCGCACTGGGTTCCGGTCCTGACAAAGAGTTCAAAGGTAAAGAACTCTCTCAGGATGCTGTAATCTGGATTAAAGCCGTAGATATGTAGTTGTTATTGGACAGAGTATGATAAAAGGCCCCGCAGGAGTAGCTCCTGTGGGGCCTGTTTTGTTTATATAAGTACGAAGCGGCGAAGCCCTATTAAAAGCTTTTGAAGAGTCCAGAGAAAATTTTTACAAAAAGTTTCTTACCTATAGCCGTTAGGCGAGAGTTTTTTGCTCGAGTCTTACGGATATAGAGAGCAGCGCTGGACCCCGGAGGGTCGCCGAAGGCTTTCTTAATCAGTATCCCTGTCACGCAATCCGATCAGGTAAAGAATGGAATCCAGCCCGAAATGGGAGATGGACTGGCGGGCATCCTGCTTGACCTTGGGCTTGGCGTGAAAGGCGATACCCAGCCCGGCAATGGAGAGCATGGGCAGGTCGTTGGCCCCGTCACCCACGGCAATGGATTGTTGCAGGCTGATCTGTTCTTTTCCTGCAATCTTGCGTAGCAGTTCCGCTTTCTTGGCTCCGTCCACAATATCTCCGATCACTCCACCGGTCAGCTTGCCGTCTTCGATTTCAAGACGGTTGGCGTAAACATAATCTACGCCTAGCTTTTCTTGCAGCTTTTCGCCGAAGTAAGTGAACCCGCCGGAAATGATGGCAGTCTTGTAACCGAATTTCTTCAGGTTGGTGATGAGCCGCTCAGCCCCTTCGGTGATGGGCAGGGTGCGTGCGATATCTTCCATAACAGACTCATCAAGCCCCTTGAGGGTTGCCAGACGTTGGCGCAGACTTTCCTTGAAGTCGATTTCACCGCGCATGGCAGATTCGGTAATCCGGCTGACTATCTCACCTGATCCGGCTGCCTTAGCCAGTTCGTCAATGACTTCCGCCTGAATGAGGGTGGAGTCCATATCAAAGGCCACCAGTCTTCTGTTTCTGCGGAATACGTTATCTTCCTGCAAGGCTATGTCCACCTGATCTTCGGCGGCCATTTCCAGAAAATTGGAGCGCATGCGGTCCAGATCTTCAGGAATCCCGCGAATGGAAAATTCAACGCAGGCATGGCGCGGAGCAGGTTCGCCGTTCATGGGAATTCGGCCGGACAGACGGTGGATCATGTCGATGTTGAGTCCGTTGTCCGCGATTATCTGTGAAATTCTTGAAATGTGTGCCCCGGTCAACTTATGGCCGACAAGGGTTGCAATGTGTCTGGGCTTACCCTGAGCGTCTACCCAGTCCATGTATTTGTCCGCTTCAGTGGGCTTGAATTTGACGTTGACTCCTAGTTCGTAACCCTTGAACATGATGTCCTTGAGTACCGGAGCCGATTCAGCCTCACGGGGAATGCGGATTAGGATGCCAAGTACAAGCTGGCTGTGAATTACGCTCTGGCCGATGTCCAGAATGTCAATGCCGTAACCCGCCAGAACCCCTGTAAGGGCTGAGGTCAGGCCGGGTTTGTCTTCGCCGGATATTTGGATGAGAATTATTTCGGGCATGGTTGTTTCCCTGAATAGGTTTGATGGCGGACTTTCTCATAAAATGAACTCACAGTAAACATTCAGACTGCTGATAAAGCGCACGGACTTCGAATAGTCGCAAAAATAAACTTCTGACTTGCTCCTTTTTTCTCGGAGCCGTATGATAGAACAAAGTCTCTTCTATAATGAACCCCGGATTGATTGATATGAGCAGCGAAAATAAAAGCGCAGACGTGTCTTCCTACGAAGCTGAAGGTCCGCTGGGAGAAGGATTCCATCTTTCTACAGGTCCGGGACCTGAGAAAATATTGCAGATACAGCGGCGTATCCATGAGAAAATGGATGACTATAAAGATTACAGCTTTTCCGCAACTGAAAAGCGGGCATTGATGATTTTTTTTGACCTTGCGCAAGAGTTTGATTCTCTGGAAGATTTTTTTACGGTTTGCACCGCAGTGCCGAGGTCGCTTTTCAATCTTGATTGCAGGCTCTATCTTGCCATGGGGCCGGATGAATTCATTCCGGTGGGCCGAACAGAGAGCCGCGCTCCGGTGTGCAGTTCTGTTCCTCTTGAAAAGACTTTCCGCGCCGGGCACTTGTTTATCCCCATCCGTGGCAATCTAGAACTGGTTGATCAGCTTCCCTTCAAGCCTGCCGGGGAAGTTATCGGTTGTTTTGAGTTTTATAAAATGGATGCTCTTTCCGATCACCAGTCGCTTTTTTTTGAGAAATTTGTCAATCGGGTCGGTTTTCAGTTGCACAGTAAAATTCTTCGGCGCAAGGGACAGGAGCATCTTGAATTCGTACGTAATCTGGTTAAAGATGTCGGGCACAATGTCATTGTTCCCAACATGTACTTTAAGCTTTTTTATAATAGGTTGCGTGACCGTATTGAAAATATCCGCAAGCTTGAAGCCGCGCTTGACAATAAGAGTGTTTTGGAGATTAGCAGTGAATTGGAACAGCTCTACAGCGGGCTTGTTAGCCAGTTTAATGAAATACACAGCCATTACGAGCAGACCAGCCTTTTTTTGGAGACTTTGTTGCGCAGGCAGCATTTTGAGGAAGGGCGTTATATTGTCGAGAAACGGCCCTGTAACCTGCTCAAGCAGATAATAGAACCGCAGCTTGAGCGCTACCGTTCCCGGTTCGAGGACCGGGGTATCAGGTTGGATATCAGTATGGGTGGGGTGCCGGATCGTGAAGTTCGTATTGTTGCTGACGTGGGGCTCATTTCTCAGGTTTATGCCAATTTTTTTTCAAATGCCGTCAAATATGCCCGAGATGAAACCATGTGTGACGGACGTAGGGATAAGTTTGCCGCTTACGGCTGGGATATGGTGAAGGATTATTTCCGTAACGGCTGGGACGGCCTGAAGCTCAATGTTTTCACCACCGGCCCGCATATTCAAGAAGAGGACCGGGATATGCTTTTTCAGCCCGGGTTCCGCAGCGCAAATGTCGGTAATGAGTATGGTTCCGGGCATGGTTTGTTTTTTGTGCGTCAGGTAGTGGAACTGCATGGGGGCGAGGTCGGGTATGAGCCGCAGGATGGTGGGAATAATTTTTTCTTTGTTCTGCCGTTGGGAGAAATTTAATATTCGTATTTCTTATTTAGGATAGATAAAGCTTTTTTGTGTAGGTTTGTTTTATAGGAAAATAGAGTGTTTGTTTTGTGTAGTGTGTTTTTGCGATGTTTCTAATGTGTAATTTAATATGCAGTGCAATTGTACACTCTCTTTTTGCTCTTGTGATTTATTTATCATAGTCGTTTTGCATTCTTATTGGTCTGTATCGGAGTGTGTACTTTTAAAGTTTTGCCAGTTTATAAATTTCATGATAGCCCTTTATTAAATTGATAGTAAAAGAATAGGTTGTGTGTATAAAACGATCTTCTTTATAGGGTTATTTTATTTCAAGGTAATTGATAGTTGTTTTTGACTTTGCTTTCACAGGAGGTAAGCGTGTCAAAGTGGTTTGATGAAAGCTTGGAGAGAATCAAGAAGGCTACCGGAACACGAACTCAGGTTCAACTTGCCGAAATTCTGAATATTAGACAGTCCAGCATCTCCGATGCAAAAAGAAGAAGTTCTATTCCTGCTGAATGGTTCATCAAGCTGTACAGGACCCACGGATTGAATCCCGAATGGCTTTCCGATGGAATTGAACCTGTCTACCTTAAGCCGGGCAAGAGCAAAATTGCTGCTGACCAGATTTTGAGCGAAACAACTGCTCAGTACGGTCAGGTGCAGTCCAGAGGCAGGATCGTGCCGGTTTCGTCCATGGCTGGAGAGGATGTTGGTGCGGATATCTGGAAGCCGCAGCAGGTTTCTGAGCTGAATATTCCTGAAACTTATTATCGTTCATCCCTTGTGGTTCTTAGGGCTGAAGGTTCTTCAATGGAACCGTCTGTGCGCAGGAATGCTTTTGTGGGAATTGATGATTCTCAGAAGAGGCTGATGGCTGGTGATATCTATGCCATCCACGTTCCTTATCAGGGAGTGGTTATCCGCAGGGTCTTTTTTGATCCTGAAAATGCCCGCTTTATCCTTCGCCCGGATGATCCTCAGCACCCTGAACAGTATATCCCGGTTGAAAACCACGAAAAGCACGTGGTCGGTCGAGTTGTCTGGGTTATGCAAGAGTTATAAGTTTTTTCTATTTTAGATTGTTAAAGAGGTCCGGTGTCTGCCGGACCTTTTTTTATGTATAATGATACATTTTTCACTAGACTTGATTTAGTTTAATACTGTCCATATCAAGAGACTGCACCTGAAATCCTTCCTTAGTCAGTCTACTTTTTTATCTGTGAGGAAAAAATGAAAAAAATTACAGCTCCCGACATCACCGCCCTTAAAGGCCAGCGTAAAATTTCCATGGTAACCGCCTATGACTATCCTTCCGGCCAGATTGCCGACGGGGCGGAGGTTGATATGATTCTTGTCGGAGATTCATTGGGTATGGTTGTGCTCGGTTACGAAGACACCCTAGCCGTGACCATGGAAGATATGCTGCATCACGCGGCTGCTGTTTCCCGTGGGGCAAAGAGAGCACTGATTGTAGGCGACCTGCCGTTCATGTCCTATCAGCCTTCAGTACAAATGGCAGCGGAAAATGCCGGTAAATTCCTCAGCCGTACCGGGGCGCGGGCAGTTAAGCTTGAAGGGGGATTCCCTTTTCTGGAGCATGTGCGTGCTATTGTTGATTCAGGTGTTCCGGTACAGGGGCATATCGGTCTGACTCCGCAGCATGTGGCTCGTTTCGGCGGATTCAAGGCGCAGGGTAAAGATGCCCGTTCAGCTGCGGCCCTTGTTGATGAGGCTCTGGCTCTTGAGGCCGCAGGCTGCTTTTCTATTGTTCTGGAGGCGGTTCCTCATGAAGTGGCGCAGGAAATAACCGACAGACTTTCCATTCCCACCATTGGTATCGGTGCCGGACCAGATACAGACGGACAGGTACTGGTTTACCATGACATTCTTGGTCTTTTTGATCGCTTTGTACCTATGTTCGTTAAGAAATTTGCCAGTTTGCGCGGGGAAAGCATTGATGCCATCAAGCGTTACATAGCAGAAGTGGGAGACGGATCTTTTCCCGCAGAAGGAAACTTCAGTCGCATGAATCCCGAAGAACTCAAGCGGTTTAAAAGTTTATTGCAGGAAAAAGTATAACTCCTGAATCTTTTTTCACTGGCCCTTGAGGCCGTTCAAGTATACTTTTGTTGTATCACCAACCAATTACGGAGGAAGCGATGGCTGTATCCATTTTTGATCTCGGACTTTCCGTTGAAGCGAATTCTCTTTTCCTGCTGATCGAAGGCCTGTTGGGCAGTAAGATTGATCCTGACAAGAATTGCAAGGCCGTTCCGGGCAACGTAACCATTGAAGGTTGTCTTGAAAAATGGAATGGCGAGGAAAATGATTTTCTGGTTGCTATGAAGGAACTCGTAGATGCCGGAGTTCTAATCGAGAATGACTCGGAACTCAGGGTCAGTGCTGCTGAAAATTGGAAGAAAAAGTAGGTTTAATTGTCTCTCGAAATTCTCTGGAACGGCTTGGGTTGGCCCCTGATCAGGCTGGTTCTTTTTATCAGTATCGGCTTGCTGGTAGGTAATATTGTCGAGGGTTTGCGTTGGACACGGGCCATGGGGCGGCTGGCAAATCCGCTTATCCGGGCTGGAAGGCTCAAGGAAATCAGCGGGGCCAGCTTTGCATTGGCATTTTTTTCCGGCGTGGCCGCAAATTCTATGCTTTCCGAGGCCTATGAAAAAGGGGAGATTGATGACCGCGAACTGGTCATCTCCAATCTTTTTAACAGCCTGCCCACCTATTTTTTACACATGCCTACGGTCTTTTTTATTGCTGCTCCGTTCATTGGGCGGGTGGCCTTTATCTATGTGGGACTGACACTACTGGCGGCTTTTGTGCGTACCGGGGCAATTGTGCTTTGGGGGCGCTTCTCCCTTCCTGCTGACGGTAGTTGCGGGGATGTTGCCCAGCGGCTGAAAGGGCAGGAAGCAAAGTCTTTTCGTGAGGTGCTGGATAAAGCTGTAAAACGACTTAAGCGCAGATTGCCGAGGGTTATTTACCTGACCGTTCCAATTTACACGGCTTTTTTCTTTCTTCGCCATTATGGCGTATTCGCATCTTTTCAGACTTACCTTAGTGAGCATCTTACTTTTCTTTCGTGGCTTGATCCACAGGTTTTCGGCATCATTGCTTTCAGTCTTGCCGCAGAGTTCACCGCCGGGCTTGCTGCGGCCGGTTCTTTGCTTGGTACCGGAGCGATTGATCCCCGTGGAATTGTGCTGGCCCTTGTGGTCGGCAATTTGCTTTCCACTCCGGTGCGTGCCCTGCGTCATCAGCTTCCTTATTATGCCGGAATCTTCCGCGGTAAGATGGCCCTGAAGCTTATTATCTATAATCAGGGATTGCGCGCGGCCAGTCTCGTGCTGGTGGGTAGCATTTATTTTGTGCTGACCATGTAGGTTTAATTTTTACAGATAATAAAAAAGGTGAGGCTGCATTTGCAACCTCACCTTTTTGTTTTTTATGAAAGTTAAAATTACTGCCTGAAAGTGCAGCGTGAATTTCCGCAGGAAATGGTTCCTAATGTTTTACCGGCGGAGTTTTTTAGCACGCACTTTTTATAGGCGTATCCGCTTGTGGCGTAGTAGTCGGTAAGCAGTTTGAATAGCCTGCGGTTGGCAGAAGTAGATTTACCTGTAAGAGCCTGCCCATTGATGGTTGCATATAGGGTTGATCCCCTGTTGCTGCTCTTGCTGAGAAGCTTTTCCCCGGAAGCAACTCTCAGGTTCAGGAATCTTTCCAAACCTTTTTGTTTGGACTCATATGCGTTCAGCTTTTTGGTGTAGAGGGTTGAGTTGGGGTTAATTTTTTTCAACGCTCTATAGCCGTTAATGTTTTGCTGAATTTTAAACCCGGGCAGGGATTGCACATGACGCATGAGCAGCTCTTCCTCGTTGGAGTTGAGAAGTTCTTGATATTCTACAGGGCAGCTGGTCTGTCTTGTGCTGAGATCTGCGCTATAAGCTATTACGCACATTTTCTTTTCCGGTCTGGGAGATTCCTGTGCAATTTTATCCAAGAATGCTTCAGCTGTTTTAAGCGGGGTCTCGCCGTCGACCACGAAGAGATAAAAATCTCTTTTGATCTTGAGATTCAGGATATTCTTGTCCTTGGAAAAGTCTTTGAGACAGCGGGCAATATAGTCGGCACGCGTTTTTACCAGCTCGGCCCTTTTGGCATAATGTTTTTTGCGGGTTTTGTAGTAACTATTCTGCGGAGCCAGTTCGGAAAGCTTTTCGTAGCCCCTGAGATTTTCTGCAACTTGTACCGGACTAAGCTTGTAAACGTAGTCATAAAGAAGTTTGGTAAGCTCTTTTTGGGACATGGATGCCGAAGAAATACTTTGCATTTGATCCAGATTGCTGTCCATGACAGCTACGGCTACGCCTGAAAAATCACATTCCCCTGTGTTGTTTCTGCGTAGCTTATTAATCCGAGAAATAACACTGACTTTCTTCTTTTTACTTCCTTCCTTGAGGATGGCGAGAAAGCCGCCTTTGTTCTGGATCACGGCCTCTATACCGGAAATATTTTCGAGTTCAGCTTTGAAAACATCCGGGCAGTCCTCCTGCGCAAAAGCAGGAAGTGCTGAGATTATTAGAATGAACAGTGTGAAGAGAAAAAATCTGGCTTTCATGGTGATCCTAATCCTTTCCGGTGGCAATTGATTAGCCGTGGGATGAAAAACAGTTAAAGGACTCCGAGTTTCTGAAATTTAAGGTAAATTTCACGGCTTACCCATGCATCCGTTGCAGCGTAGGTAATCTGCTGAGGGGTCAGTTCCTGGCGGCCCCAGTTGGAGCACTGCACTCCCTTGGAGATACGGAATCCGAGCAGGTTAGCGGCAAGGTTGCGTAGTCCGTTGGTCTGCATTTCTAGTGATCTGGCAAGGTCGCCAAGATCTACAAATCCTTTGTCTTCAAAGGGCGAGACATCGCGCAATTCCTTGACGTCATTGATTACCGCCACCCCGGTTTTGATTATATCGGCAGAAGAAAGCACTTCTTTAATATATTCGGACAGGGATATGTGGTTGAGATGCAGCAGGTATACGCAGTCTTCTGTAGCCAGTTGGATCAGGGAAGGGGGATAGGAAACCCCTTTGCGAAAAACCGGACGGGTCTCGGTATCAAAACCCAGCAGTTCGCAACGGCTCAGTTCTTCAACAGCCGCAGGGACGTCCTCTTCCCGATCAATAAGTTTGATCGGTCCTTCATACTGGCGAAGAGGAAGTTCGTTTATTTCGTCTTTAGTAAATTTTTTCTTATATTGTTCAGGTACTTGCATAGAATATTGAGCCCGGTAGTAATTATATTTCCTTCATATGGAAACAAAGAATTCCTACCGGCCCGTGATGCTTCAGGCTTGCTAAGTCCTGAAAAACCACGGGCGAGCAGGATGAAAGTATCACATCTGAATATTAAGCTATCAAAGCTTCGTCAACCCCTCTAGATCTTTGACTCGCTGGATTTGGAAGAACTCTTGTCAAAGTCGGCGAGGTTTTTCATAAAGAAAGCGATAGCCTAATAGGGATTCCAAAGGGGCTTAGCCCCTTTGGAATCCCTATTAGGGCCCTCGGAGATGTCGCCGAAGGCCTCATAAATTCTTAAAGCGCGAAGCGCATCAAATAATTCTATTGATGCTCACGGGTCTTGTTAAAAGTAATCTTGGGCCATTCCTCTTCAGCCTGTTGCAGACGCCACTGGCTTGGGGCGAGGAAGGTCAGGTTGTCGTCACCGTCAAGGGCCACGAAACGGGGATAGCGTTTCTTGATCCCGTCAATTTCGCGGGGTTCTTCACTGCTGAGCCAGCGGGCGGTGTGGTATTCCACTGGTTCGTAAAGGGCGGCAACTCCGTACTCATCCTTGAGCCGGGACATGATCACGTCAAACTGGAGCAGGCCTACCGCGCCGAGAATTTTGTCGTTGTTACCCAGCGGCTTGAAAAGCTGTACCGCGCCTTCTTCGGCGAGCTGATGCAGCCCTTTGTCGAGCTGCTTGCTTTTAAGCGGGTCCTTGAGGATTACGCGGCGGAAATATTCGGGTGCGAAGTTGGGGATTCCGGTGAATTTTAGCTCTTCCTTGGTTCCGGTGAAGGTGTCACCGATCTTGATGGTTCCGTGGTTGTGAACCCCGATAATGTCGCCGGGATATGCTTCTTCGACCCCGGTACGGTCCTGAGCCATGAAGATAGTTGCGTTGGCGATCTGTACATCCTTGCCGATACGGTGATGGCGGACCTTCATGCCGCGTGTGAACTTGCCGGAACAGATACGCATGAAAGCGATGCGGTCACGGTGCGCCGGGTCCATGTTGGCCTGAATCTTAAAGGCTACTGCTGAAAAATCAGATTCAAAAGGGGAGACTTCGCGGGAAGTTGTGGCGCGTGGTTTTGGATGCGGAGCCAGTTCCACAAAGGAATCCAGCATTTCCTGTACCCCGAAGTTGTTGATGGCACTGCCGAAAAAGACCGGAGTCTGTTTGCCGGCGAGATAGCGTTCCTTGTCAAAGGGGTATCCTGCGCCTTCAAGCAGTTCCAGTTCCTCGCGCAACTGATCGGCCTGGTCACCGAGCAAGTCGTCAAGGCGGGAATCAGAAAGGTCCTTTATCACTTCACCTTTCTGGATGCCGCCGCCGTGAATGGCGGAGAAAAGGTGCAGTTCACCCTTGTGTATATTGTAGGTTCCCTTGAAGTCGGAGCCCATGCCGATGGGCCAGCTAAGCGGGGCGCATTCGATCTGCAAGGTATCTTCAATGTCTTGCAAGAGGTCAAAGGGATCGACACCTTCGCGGTCCATTTTGTTGATGAAGGTGATAATGGGGGTGTCGCGCATGCGGCAGACTTCCATTAACTTTTTGGTCTGGACCTCAACACCCTTGGCACAGTCGATGACCATGAGGGCGGAGTCCACTGCGGTAAGCACGCGGTAGGTGTCTTCGGAAAAATCTTGGTGACCGGGGGTATCCAGCAGGTTGACCTCGTAGTCATGATAGTTGAATTTCATGACCGAGGTGGTTACAGAGATACCGCGTTCCTGTTCCATGGTCATCCAGTCGGATGTTGCATGGCGGTTGGCTTTGCGGGATTTGACGGTTCCGGCCATCTGGATCGCTCCGCCATAGAGGAGCAGCTTTTCGGTAAGGGTGGTTTTACCGGCATCCGGGTGGCTGATGATGCCGAAAGTTCTGCGGCGTTCGACTTCTTTCTTGATATTAAGGTCTATATTCTGGGACATGATAGTTCCTGCGTCTTGATTGTATTTTGATAGTGGCGGTGAACTCTGGTATGGCTTTTTGCCATTAGTTATAGATGGGTTTACCGCAAGTGCTGGATTGTCCGTATCAGGATTAGCGCAAAGGTCAAGTACAAGATATCTCTCCCCGGCCCCATTTCTGTGGCAATGGATTGTAAAAAACGGTATATTTGACTTTCATCAGCAGTAGAAAAAATAAGGCAGGTATGGATAATGATCAAAAAAGCCAGTTTGCGTTTACTACAGCGTCCGGCAATGGAAGAGACTGTTCTGCCGCAAGAAATTTATCGTCGGACCTCTTTGAACGATGATCTTGCCGAGGCCGGTAATCCCGCAGTGGAATTGGACGGTCCGTTGCTGCTGAACATTATGGTCAAATTTTTTCATGCCTATGTTTATCCCGGTTCACACGAACAGGTGCAGGAGCTTGAGGATATTTCGCTTCTTTTTGATCGTTTTGTGCACCGCAGGCTGGGCAGTGACGTGCTGGAGAACTGCCTCCTGTTGCGTAAACAGCTTTTGTCGTATGGTTTTGCTCTGTGCATGCTGGCCGACCTCTCTAAAAGCGTTCATATTTTTAAAGATATAGCTGAGGCAAAGCCGCAGCTGGGCGGGGACCCATTCACCGGGCTGGATATCGGTTCCGGTACAGGGATTCTGATGCTGGCCATGGATGTTCAGGCTCGGCGTAATGGATTTGAAGGAAGTTCACTGGTAGGTATTGAACGTAACCAGATTGTTGCCGAGCGGACTAATGAAGTGCTGGGGCGTATGGGGCTGGGCAATGTGCTTGTGGCCGATGCCAAAAAAGTGGACAGCTATGGATTTTTGGAAGGGCGCAAGCTCCATTTCGTCTGCAATGAAACTCTTCCCGGAGCTGGGCGTAGTCTGTGGAAGGAAGATTTTATTTTCATTAGCAAAACACTTTTTGGGGGATTGAAAGAGCACACCGCAGAAGCCGGTTTTTTTCCAGAGGCAGTGCTTGTAGGGCGAACTCCGGAAGAAATGCTAACCGTGTTGGACAGCTCTGCCGGGTTCCAGCTTAAAAATGAAGATTATCCCCTGCGGCTCATGAAACCTTACGCCATAAGTCTATCTGGTAAAATGACCGGACTTGAGGAAGTGGGGCGGGATTATGAAGCTCTGGTCCCCGCTAGCTGGAGAGCAGTGCTGACCCGTCGCTGGTAGGGGAGGACATCCCAGCTATCAATTTCCAAAAAATAGCCCCCCTTTCGCGCGAAAGGGGGGCTTCTCTTTTATGAGATTAAGTTTTTGACCACACTCAGGTAACTACTTCTTGAAGCGGCTGCGGAAGAACGCTGCAATGGGAGCGAACGCCAGCATCAGCCATTCCATGCCGAAGGTCTGTGCGGGGTTGAATACACACCCGGAGGAGCCGGAACTGCCGGTGCCGAGTACCGTCGGGTCAGCAATCTGACCGTTGGCAGTGCCGTCAGTATCATAAGGTCCGCCGTCCTCGATGCTCAGGTTTACGGTGTAAACAGTATTGGCTGCGAGAGTGGTACCGGCACCCATTACAGTTGCACCACTGGTAATCCAGAAATCACCATCAGTCTTACTACTAGGTACAGAGTCTACACGGTTGTAAGTAATGTTGATGTTGGAACCTGAGACAGTCTTAAGTTTGTAGAGTCTAATGTCGTTGACTGGGGTAGCAGTTGTTGGGGTTACATTAAACTTGAAGTTATGGGTGGAACCTGCAGTGAGGGTTGCCTTGGATGTGAAACTCTGTTTCTGACCTATAACGGTCATGTCGCTGGGGGTGCTGTAGGTAGTAGCTAGATTAGTAGCAGTCACAGTTTCTACGCTAGAAGTCGATACGAGGTCAGAGTCTTCACCGTCGCCGGGCTGGGTCGCTGTGGAATCTTCTCCACCGCCGGAGGAACTGATTTCAGAGAAAGAGCAAGTTCCGTCAGCACCGACTGCGAGGAGATAGCTGCCTTTCTGGGAACCGGTAACTTCGGTGAGGGTCTTTCCGTCTGCAACAGTTCCGGGGGTCCATGTTCCTGCATCAATGTCGTAGGCATAAACCTTACCGTCAGATGCCCCTGCGTAGAGTATGTCAGCATATGCCCAGCAGGTTTTCATGTTAGGGTTGCCGGAGGGAGCAGTCAGTTTGGTCGCTGTGCTGCCATCATAGCTGTATGCCAGCCCTGCATCACCTACAGCGAATATTTTGCTGCTTGAGATGGCTACAACATCATTCAATGTGCCTCCACCCACTTCAGGCAGCGTTACGTCTACGATAGTCCATGCATCGGTGGCACGGGTGTGGAATTTGTAAAGTTTAGAGCCGGTCACACCATAAATGGTATCCGCATCCAAAACACTAAGAGAGGTCAGTGCGGCTGGCATTGCAGCTCCGCTACCGGATGTCTGGCGGGTGAAGACAAGTGTATCATCAGCAGTCAATTCGGCTTCAACCAGACCTGCGTTTGCGCTGTCCGCAACGAAGAAAATAGTTGCACTAAGAGCCTGCGCATCGTTGACGTCTGTGACATCTGCGATGCTGGTCTTAGTGGTTACTTCTGTCCAGCTATCTTCAGTTGTGGCTTTATGAGCAAATTCTTTGGTGCCGAAGACCATGAAGAGCTCATTGCCTGCGCTGGTAATGTTGGTGACGTCCTTGGAGCCAACAAGGCCACTACGGCTGGCGGTCCAGGTGAAAGTCTCAGCACTGTCAGCCTTGGTTCCTTTGTAGATGAAACCATCGGCACCGCCCAAGTATACATCGTTTTTGGTGGCATTGCAGACAGTATTGATGGTGGAGCTGTAAGCGGGGTTCAGGCCTGTGGCGGTGAAGGCTGCACCATCGGAATAAGCGATATCATCAGTAGTGCTATCTACAGCCAGAATCTTTCCCGTTGCATAGGAGACAACGCTATTTATAGCATTAAATGTTCCAAGGTCACTCCTGCTGGTGAGGTCATCATATTTTTCCCAGCCGGTTGCACTGGTATATCTGTATACAGCTGTAGCAGTTGCTACGATACAATCAGAGGGGATTCCGTAAATGGAAACAGGGGTGCCATATGCATCAGGGAACTGTAAGTTGGCTTGAGTAGCGAAGGTTGTATCTTGCTTTATGTCAGCAGCTGAATCTGAGATGTAAAGTACCTTTTTGGTATTCGTTGCACTAATAACAAAAAAACCTGTTCCATCAGATGTCGGAGCTAGAGTCAGTCCTGTCATACTATTTAATATTTTACCAACTCCGGTCAGAGCTGTGGGGTCGTCATAGGCATCGCCTGCACTTAAATCATTAGACAAAACTTCGGTACCAGTTGTCAGAGCTTTAAGGTTCGTAGCAGCAGTTCCGCCAGCAAGAATATATAAACCATAATAGGTACCAACTGCACCGCTGACTGTTGATCCTGTGGAAGTCGCAGCTTGAGTAAAGGATGACCCGGAAGAGGCACCAGTCAAAACAATATATTCAGGAGCGAATGCTTCAGCGTCAATGGCAACCAATTGAACACTTGTTTTGGCCAAGAATTCAACTGAAGTAGCTCCGGCTCCTGAAAGAGCAGGGGCAAAGCCAGTTATGGACGAGTCATTAGGATTGAATACATAAGAAGGCGTTATAGCACCGTTAGTACTTGCAAAGATGAATTTTTCATCTCCATCTTTACTGTGGTAAATAATATTATTTCCATTCGGGTCAGTACATGTGCCTTCTTCAGCAGCTTCAGTCCATGTGCCGCCGGGAGTTATAGTTGTTGAAAGTTTAGCAGCCTGAAGCACGAAAATTCTGCCATTACGATCGCTAGTCGCAAGCTCAGGAGCTGTCGGCGCGTTCGTTGTTCCGGCAACCCCTGTTCCAGCTTTTGTCACTCCAGTCCAGAATACTTCATTACCATATAGAGCATCACCCTCAGTGCCGGAAACAAACGCTCGTCTGAGTTGGTTTTCTACAATCAATGCTGCAGAGTTAAGGTCATTGGTGGTCGCACCCTGAGTGACGTTGTTAATATCAGAACCAACGATACGGAAAGTCTGACCGCCAGCAGCGGTGATATAGCCAAAAGTGCTGGCGAAGTCGTAATCAATAGCAAGAAGGTTGGGGTCACCGGTTGCGCCAGTTACGGTCAATGCTGCACTGCCTTCGGTTCCGGCCCCGCCTGCAAGGTCTGTCGTCCCTTTGATGGCAACCTTGGTGTTACCTACAGCGTACCATTCTGTAGCAGTATTAATTGACATGCTGTTGATAGTGGGACAGTTGGTGACCTGATGTTCAATGATGGATGCATCAATATTTACAGTGACAGCGTTCTTTTCATTGGAACCTGCGCCACTTCCTGCACCAAAGACGACAAATTCATTGGCAGAACCGGTCAGAGGTGTGGCGCCTTTAATGCCTGCTGTAACAATGTCGGCACCTGAGAGAGTGCCACCGATGCTGGACCATTTGGTTCCCACGGCAGATGCATCATAATATGCAATAGTTCCCTTATCAGTAACGATGGCAATATCATCGGCTGTACCTGTAGTGGTAATGGCAACAACATTGGTGCCGTCTGCTGTGATTGCAGTGCGTGCATTTGCTACGTCAATGGCAACCTTAGCCCAAGAAGTTCCTGCTGTATTGCTCTTTACAATGGTGCCGTTTTGGGTGACAGCCCAAAAATTCTTTGAATTATCAGAAACAACACCAACGAAATCAGCAGTCGCAGGTGCGTAATCCTGGGTCCATGCAGGAGTACTGCCCTGAGCTGTTGCTGCAGGCATGCGAAAAATTTTACCGGCATCACCAACTGTAACAACTACATCATCGGCATTCGATGCTGTTTGTCCAAGTCCTGTGCCCAGCGTGGTCAAGTTTTGAGGCGTCCAAGCAGCAAAAGAAGGGCAGGAAAGCGCACAAGTACCCGCAATAGCGGCTACTGTAATGGCTGCTTTTATTTTTCTACTTATTTTCATTAATAATTCCCCTATTTAAAAAAAGTTCGATATTTGCTGCTCTTAAGCGGGAAAAACAAATCCTTCATTTTCAATCATTAAATATAAATATGTTTATGGTTATAATAAAAGCCTGTCAAGACTGTCTTAGAAGAATAAGCACGATACAGTTCAAGGGGGTGGGCTCCCGATAATTTTTGATAGATGTATACGGGGATGGTTATTGCCTGATAAATATATTTTGATCAGAGAGTAAGTTGCGCCTGAAAAAAATAATGTGGCATATGTGCTTTTCTTTGAGCTTATTACAAGAAATAAATTGGTACAATCGGGACATGAGCCCCGCTTTTGTTTTTTTGTGGATTTTTTTAGTCTGGTTTCAGACGATCAGTCCGAGAATTTCTTCCAGAACCCGGAGCAGTTTTTTCTTTTTGACCGGTTTAGCCATGTGGGCCGTGCAACCGCAATCAAGGGCTCGTTGCTCATCATCCTGAAAAGCATTGGCAGTCAGGGCCATGATCGGGGTTTGCCTGAGATCGTTTTCTTCTTCATATTTCCTGATAGCTTTTGTCGCTTCATAGCCGTCCATGATGGGCATTTGAATATCCATGAGTACTATGCCGTATTCCCCTTCTTTGTATTTTTCCAGACCTTCCTGCCCGTTCTCGGCATAAGTGATCTTGTAAGGCGCTTCTTTGAGGAATAGATCAATGACCATGCGGTTGTCTTCTGAATCTTCGACCAACAGAATGGAAAGGTTCGTGAGGGGGGCCGACTCCTGTGCCGTTCTTTCTTCCATCATCTCTATTTGTTGAGTGTCGAGTTCACATTCAGTTTCTTCGCTGTTTTCAGGGGCTATCTCACAGGATTGTGCGTATCGGATGTCTTCTACAATTGCTTGCGGATGAACCGGACGGTGGACATAAGTTGCGCAAAGTTGTTTGGCTCGTGCGGTTGCGCGCGGCTGGGGCTTTGCCTCCATAATCATCATTAACTTCCAGCCTTGGCAGGGGCCGTGTTTGAGTTTTTTCAGTATTTCAAAACGGTCGTCATCACCCCCTGGCTGCCCGACCAAAAGGATATTGTTTTCATAACTTGAAAGGGAAATTTCAGCTGCATAGGCTGAGGATTCTCCCAGACTTTCCGCTGGATATACTTTTGCACCGAGATCGCTCAAACTGTGGCTGAGGTAGTCCCGGCATATGGACTCACGGTCTATGAGGAGTATGGCACTGTTCTCAAGCGGAGGAGATACTTCCGGCTGCATGGGAAATTCCGCACCGATGGTGAAGGCGAAAGCGGCTCCTTCGCCTTCTGTGCTGGAAACAAAAATTCCACCATGCATGCTTTCTACCATGCGGGAGCATATGGAAAGCCCCAGTCCGGTTCCGCCGTAGTTACGGGTTGTGGATGAATCCGCTTGTGAAAAGGTATCGAAAATTGAATTCATTTTATTTTCGGGAATCCCCACGCCGTTGTCTTTAATTATGAAACGCAGATATCCGGCTTCAGTAATGCCGGCTTCAAAGGTTATTGTTCCTTTTTCCGTGAATTTAAGGGCGTTGCCAACAAGATTAACAATAATCTGACGTAGTCTGGTCGGATCTCCTGTTATTATGCGAGGTACATCCGGGTTGATATACCAGCAAAAATCGATACCCTTGATCTGCGCTCTGAGGGCGAAAATAGAACCTATCTCCTCAAAGAGTTCTTCAAGGTTGAAATCAATTTCTTCAAGGTCGATCTGTCCTGCTTCGATTTTCGAGAGGTCGAGGATGTCGTTGATCAGCAGGAGTAGGTTTTCACCGGCATTTCTAAATATTTTTACATAATTACGCTGGATCTTACTTAGTCTTGATTCCCAGAGCAGGTCAGCCATGCCAAGAATGGCATTCATGGGAGTTCTTATTTCATGGGACATACTGGCCAGAAAGTCGCTTTTGGCCTTGTTGGCCGCGTCTGCCGCAACCTTGGCTTTTTCGAATTCCTGTGCTTTTCTTTTTTCGGTAATGTCTTCAAGGACTCCTTCAAGGCAGTTGTTCTTATTGCCATTTTTTTCAAGTGAAACAGTCATGTTTACCCAGATGGGTGTCCCGTCCTGCCTGCGCATGTTGATTTCACGGTCACGCACTATTCCGCCTTCAAGAAGTTCCCTGACTATTTCCTGATGTGTTTCAGGGCTGACATATAAAGTTCTGACCTGAGTTTTTCGGAATTCATTCCAGCCCTGATAGCCGAACATTTCCGCAAGGGCCCTGTTGGCTTTAAGCAACAATCCGTCAATGTCGGCTTCGGCCCTGAAAACCCCTACGTTGATACTTTCGAGCAGAGTACGGTGCTGTGTTTCCGAGTCTCGCAGGTCGGAATAGAGTCGGGCGTTCTGGATGGAGATAGCTGCCTGCGAGCAGAGCAGATTCAGGACTTCCAGTCGATCATCAGTAAAGACTCCCGGACTGAGGTTGTTTTCAAGGTATAGAACCCCGCGCATAAGCTGCTGGTTAATGACGGGCATGGCCAGAATCGATTTGGGTTTGGTCCTGATTATGTAGCTGTCGATGGAGAATGGCCCCTGTGTCCCGGCATCTCGTAGCACAATATTGTCTTTTGAGCGGAACACGTAATTTACAATACTTTTACAGTACAGTTCCTGCTCCGGATCGGGATTGGGCTGGGTGGTTATTCCATGCTCGGAAACAAAGGCATGGGCTGTCAGTTCCAGTCTGTTTTTGTTGTTCAGGAGCAGGGTGGCTTTTTGCGCTCCTGCGTTTTCAATTACAATGCGCATCAACTTGTCCAGCAAGCGGTCAAGGACGATTTCTCCGGAAATAGCCTGTGAGGCTTTGACTACCGCAGAAATATCAAGGGAACGGCTGCCTTTGTCCGCAGCGGAATTATTCAGGAAGAAACCTTCTTCAGCTGTTTTGCGCAATTGCGGGAAGTCATTGAGCATACGCTGGACTTTGGAAGAGGCTCCCCATTCTTTGTAGAAATGGCAGGCTTCTGAAAGCAGGGCTAAGGCGGAGTGATTCCCGCCGATGCTTAAATGAAATTTTCCGGCCAGTTCGCAGGCAAGGGCTGCAAAATTGTTGTACCCGGCATTGGAGCTGAATTTGATGGCTTCTTCATATAGGCCGAGAGCTCTGCTGTTTTCTTTTTCTAATCTAGCCAGCTCCGCACTGCCGATCAGGTACAAGTGGCGGAAGTTTTCCGGACAGCTCTTTTCCCATTGTGTCAGCCGGGAAAGGGAATGGTTGATGCGTTTAAGATACAGGTTGCGTTTTTGGGGTGGTGCATCTTCAGAAAGGGCTGCCATGTTTACAATGCTGAGCAGGTGGAAGATTGCCACTGAATACATGCCGAAGAGTGCCTCTTCCACGGTCTCATAAAGTGAATTGACATATTCTATTGCCTTAGCGTGGTAGCCGAAAAAGGAGAGTGTTGTTAGCTTGGAGATGGCCGTCCAGTTTTCAACAACAGCGGAGCCGGTGCTTTTTGCTATGCTCAGGAGCTTTCCTTCACGGAAATTGTCATCGTCCAGATAGCCGGGGGTGTATGTTTTTCCCTGCATGCTTTTGCACATTTGCAGAGGGAGATTGATCGCCCCGGAGCTCAATGATGTGTTGTTTTTTTGGATGAAATTCAGATAGCGATCCGCAAGACTGTATACTTCAGCGAGGCTATGTCCCTGCATGAATTTTAGTTGGACTGCGAAATACCCCGCGTAGCGGGCATAGGTGTGGTCACCATGCATAAGCCCGTTATGGAAGGCCTTATCAAGGGTGCTTATGTTTTCCTGCAAGGGAACATGCCAGTGATCATGCATGCCTCCCCGGAGCATGTTGATTTTAGTCTCCAGTTCGGTGTTGCGGAATTTTTTGTTCAGCTCAACTGCCAATCTGGTGAATTCTCGTGATTTTTTGAATGAAAAATCTTTTGAAGCCAAGAACATAGCGTAAAACATATAACAGAACGGTGAGGATGGACCATTGCCGTTTTTTATTGAAAAACGGATCATCCATAGGACAATGAAAAATACAAGTTTTTTGTTGAACATGTATGCCGGAGCAATGGTATGCATCAGCAAACGCATGATTTCCAGATTCTTTTCGGAGATCATTTCCGGCAGATTATATAGTTGCAGAGTACTTTTACTACTCAGTGCAACTTTTGTTTTCAGCAGTTCAGTTGCAATGGAAAATTTCCCGGGATGTTCGGGGATGGTGATGTCATATTGCTGCAAGGTCTCCAGCCCGATTTTTACTGCTTCGTGATATTTACCCTGATCCGAGAGCAATTGCAGTCTGGATAGTTGCGCTCTCGTAGTGTCCTTGCGGTTCTGTGAGTGTTCAATCATGGTTTTGAACACATTTTCAGATTGCTTGACTGCCCCGTTCAGAAATTCGCATTCATACCAATCCAAATGCAGGTCAAAGTTTGTCCTGTAGCTTGCCTCCCACCCGCTTGAGCCCATGAGACGGGCTGCGGTGGAGAGATAACTGGCGGCAGTTTCAAAGGCGGAGCTCCGTTTGGCCTTACGTCCGGCTTTAATGAAAACTAAAGAAATATTCTTTCTATCCTCGGGATCGTTTATGGCACTGATGCAGAGGCTGTATTGGGTTGCAATTTCAAAGTTGGCATCGTCAATTTCTTCGGCGGAGTACGTGGCGAGCATGGAACTTCCGATTTTCAGGTGCAGTTTTGTTTTCTCCTCTGCATTGAGCATGGAGTATGCCGCCTGTTGTACTCGGTCATGCATGAAAGAAAGGTAACGGGGTCCTGACGAGGAATTGAAGTTCGTGTCAAAAGAATTTACGCCGTCGTCAGAGAGAATCAATCCTTCATGCAGGGCCAGACTCAGGTAATCCAGAAGAAATTCTTTGGGAAAATCCACAATCTTTGTGAGAATGCGCAGGTCGAATTTACATCCGATCCCGGAAGCAGCTTTTAGAATTTCTTGCCCTTCAATTGGTTGGGTCATAATTTTATCTGCCATCAATTCCACTAGGTTTCCATCCATGGAGATGTTTTTGATGGCTTTGAGGTCCCAATCCCAGCGGGTTCTTTCTTTATCGAAGGTTATGAGCTCCGCCCGGTGCATGTTGAGCAGGTATTCGCGGACGAAGAGGGGGTTGCCGCCAGTCCTGCTATAGACCATGCGGGCAAGTTCTTCAGTGCGCTGACGGTTTGTTCTTAAGGTTCTGCTGATGAATCCATGGACATGATGTAACTTCAATCTGTCCAGTTTCAGGGTGTGTCCTTTGGGACTGAGTTCTTCAATGTTGCTTATGCGGGATTTGATGCCGTTGTTCATAGGCAGATTGGTTCGGTAGGCGCAGATAAGCAGCAGGTGTGAGGTTTCCTGATCTTCTAGCAACCGTTGTAATAGTTGCAGGGTGGAAATGTCCGCCCATTGCAGGTCATCCAGAAAGAGAACCAGCGGTTTATCTATGCATGGGAAAACTTTAATAAAATTTTTGAATGCAAGATTGAATCTGTTGCGAGATTCAGTGGAGCCTAGTTCTGTCGGCGGGTGTTGTTGTCCGATCAGGAGTTCCAGCTCAGGGAGGACTTCTGTTATCAGGCTGGCATTTTGCTCCAGAGCACTGGTGATTCGGTTTTTCCAAGCGTTGATGATCGGGGTCGGGCTGGAAAGTCTTTTGCGCAGGAGTTCCTGAAAGGCTTGAATCAGGGCACTGTATGGGCGGTTACGTCTGAACTGGTCAAATTTTCCGGAGATGAATTCTCCCTTTTCCCTGTATACTTGTTCGCTGAAAGCTTGAATCAGGGAAGTCTTTCCAGTCCCGGCTTCACCGCTGACGAAAACTATTTCACAACTGCCCAGCATAACCTTGCTGAAAGAGTTATTCAGTTCGGAAAGTTCTTCTTTTCTACCGAAAAGTTTGTGTGAAAGAGTAAAGGTTTCAGAAATGTCCTGATGTCCCGGTGTGAATTTATCAAGGCCGATTTTGTTCCCCGTGAGATTCAGGCACGCTTTTAGGTCCTGCTTTATGCCATGGGCGGATTGATAACGGTCGCCTGGGTTTTTGGCGAGTAGCTTCATAATTACTGCGGAGAGCGGGGCAGGTATTTCAGGGGAAATACTTTGCGGGGCCGGTGGTTCCTTGGCCAGATGGCTGTGGATCAGTTCAAGATCATCCTTGGCAGTAAAGGGTTTGCGTCCGGTAAAAAGTTCGAACAGGGTAATCCCCAGTGAGTAGAAGTCGGACCTTCGATCCAGTTCTGTGCTGACTCGGCCGCTTTGTTCCGGCGATATATAGTATATGTTGTCTGCGGAAATAATTTCCGAGGAAGATTGGGTATATGAGTCTGTAATTCGGGTGCTGTTTTGCAGGTTGGTCAGCAAAGCTTCTTTAAAGTCCGGGGCAATAGCGATGCTGTCCGGCCGGATGTTGCGATGCAGGAATCCTTTGGTGTGTATACGGCTGATGGATTTGGCTATCTTCAGTGCGATCTGCAATTTTTGGCTGAGATCGGTTTCTGAGTGCGGGATAATCGAACTTAATAGCTTGTATCCTTTATCTTCCAGAACAAGGGCCAGTGAATTGTCGGTACGGTGTAGGGTTACTGCTTGGATTATGGCGGTATTGCCGATCTCCTGAGATGTGGCGTATTCATTTTTCAGGCCTGTTAAAATTCGTGGGGATGGCAATTCTGCATTGGGATATTTGATGAGCACCGGAAGATCATCATATTCCCTGACAGCCCTGCATAGAGTCATGTCATTCCCTTCGTACATAGGGGTAACATTTTCATATCCCGCAAGATTAATCATCGTTCGAAATTCTCCCGTAACAACAATCGGATATTTCGCAAGCACTGAAATATATGTGTTTATTTCTTTACTTCTGTTTCACTTAGAGGTCCTGTTTGCAGCACCGTGATAAGGGGCTGGTTATATTAATAGCATTATTGAGGTAATCTGTCATGGATGGATTTTTAAAATGCGTACAGGTTTTGCTTTCAGCTAATGTGGGCAGAAAGCATAAGTATGCCGAAGCTGGTGATAATTGTTGCGCCAAGTAGTGAGATTATTGAATAGGCAAGACGCAATCGCTGGGCAAAGGGGCTGTTGTCCATCG
The DNA here is from genome assembly GCA_004923195.1 of Marinifilum sp. JC120. Taxonomy (NCBI): domain Bacteria; kingdom Pseudomonadati; phylum Bacteroidota; class Bacteroidia; order Marinilabiliales; family Marinifilaceae; genus Marinifilum; species Marinifilum sp. JC120. The sequence goes on from RDSB01000011.1 coordinate 59,331, forward strand.
CGTTGCGGGCTTTAGCCGCTACAAGGGCAAAAGCAGTGGTCGTTACGGCCATGCCTGTGGCTAGAAATACCATGGCCGCAAGTCCTGCCGCGAGTATGCCGGTGGAAAGGGTGTAGACCAGAATAATGGCTGCTCCGGGACAGGGGACAATGCCGGTTACAAAGGCCACCGTAGCGATTTCTTTAAGTGATCCACGGCTTTTTATTTCGCATTCATCGCGATCATTATTCTTGAAAGAGCGCAGGGCTTCAATGATCAGCCAGAGTCCGATCGCTGCGACCAGACCGTAGCTGGCGGTCTGCAACTGGCGGTTGAAATTTTCAAAGCCGGACATGCCGCTTTCCAGAAACAGGTAGGCAAGACAGACTGCCGCAGTTGCCGATCCCACATGCACAAGGGTTATGACCCATGACATGAAAGAGGCCGCGAACATGGAGCCGCCCCGCGAGATGAAATAGGCACAAACCACGGATTTGCCGTGCCCCGGACCGACCGCGTGTACTATCCCGTACATGAAGGCAAAGACAAGGAACATCCAGAGCGATTTGCCGAAAGGGTCTTTTTTAATGTCCCGTGCAAATCCGGTTAGCTTGGCCCTTATTTCCTTTTGCAGCAGGGACACCTTGAGCATGACCATGCTATAGATTCCGCCGCCACCGTCTTTTGTGACAATCTGTTTGGCTGGTTTGCCACTGGAAAAAGGAGACGGTGCGGCTTGTGTGGTTGTATTCTCTTTTTTGGGTGAGGAGAGAAAAGGATTGTTCGCTTGTGCGCAGGCTTTTGTTGCAGCGAATGCGAAAGTAAGAGTCAATATCAGGATAAAAAGGATACTTGTTTTTTTCATTGTTTCTCTATTGAGGTAGCAGGGTCAGTACTGCGGCTTCCGGTACTATCTGATCGTAAAAATAGGCCATTTTCGATACGGGTTCCAACTCAAGGTTGGTCTTGTATTTTCCGCTGAGTCCCAGAACTTTATTCTGGGGGTCCATTTGGACCGCAGTATAAAAACTTTCGTCGTAAATGGCGACCATAACAACATGTTTGTCTTGGTCGACTATATTAAGGGGCACGAAAAATTCATAGACAAGGGTTCCTTCTTCAATAGATGGGTTGAATTCAGTTGCTTCAATCTGTTTATGCTCCTGTCCGTCCACGAGGATACGGGTGAAGTAATTGAAGTTTTTGAGGTTCACAAATGCACCTTGCTCAAGGGCCTTTGCTTCGTCAGGAGTGAGGATGTTGTCATGGTTCTTGTCAAAATCACCGAGGATCATGGCCGCGAACATTTCATCAAACCACCATTTCTGGCGTACTCCGGCAAGGCCGTTGTCATTGAATTCAAAGGTCAGGGAACAGTCTACAAATACATGCGGATGGGCAGAAGCTTTTGCCGGACTAAACAGGAAGAACAGCATTGCTCCAAGCAGTATAAGAGCCTGAATAGCTGTTTCGTGTTTTCCGGTGTTATGGGCGAAAAATCTTTGCATGCAGGCAAGATGGAGGATGAATAAAGATGTGTCAAGTTCAGCAGCAAAAAAGCCGCATACCCCAAGAGGTACGCGGCTTTTTTAAAGGAAAATATGAATTCTAGTCCCGCGCTTTAATGCTGCGGACCACAAAGTCGGTGGTTTCCTCGTAGAGGTTGGGCAGGTCGTAGGGAGAAAGGAATCTGGTCCTGACCGTACCGACGATGTTGGAGTATACAATGGTGGTAGTGTCATCAATGGAGAGGTCGCGGATGGAACCGTCCTCAATGCCGCGTTCAACTGATTCGCGAATGACATTCAACAGTTGTTGGAACTTCACGGCAATGCGGGTGCGGTCCAACTCGATTTGGACATCAGAAAAGGGAGAGCAGCGCAGCAGCACCGGGAAGGTGTTGCGGTGTTGCAGTGTGTAGCCCAGATAACTGCGCATAAAGGTCTGGATTCCTTCCAGCCCGTTTGATGTTTTGCGTGTTTCCGTACTGAGATATTCAGTGAGGTCTTCAACAATCGCTACCCCGGCGGTGATGAAGAGTTCCTCTTTTGATCCGAAATAGTGTGAGACAAGTCCGAATGCCACGCCCGCCCGTTCGGAGATCATCTTTACGGTAGTCCCGGCATAGCCGTACCTCCCGAAAATCTCCTGAGCCGCATATAGGATCGCGTCTTTTTTATTTTTACCTTTCATGGCCCCTCGCTGGCACGTTAAAGGTTCACGGCCAGACTTTATCTTGGAATGGACCGGATAAAGTCTGCCGCTATATGTTTGCTCGCTTGCGGTTTTATAGGCTGGATTGATTGTGCGGTCAAATAGTCAGACTGTTGATAAAGCACCATCTGCTGCGTAAAGTGAATTGTTGGCTTGATTTTATCAAGTTTACAAAATCTTACCCCTGTGGGGTGCTGCGAAAAGCACTGAAACTCACGTATGTGAATACGCATCGTTCCAGTGTTTTTCTTGCGCCTTGCATCTGGCACTTTCTTAACAGGCTGATTGGAGGCGGACCTGAGTTGGGTGATTCAGGTCCGCCCTGTTTTGTATTCGGTTGTTTCGAATAAGGCTCAAGCCGTATGAAATATAGATTTCTGCTGCTTGGATGTTTAACCGAAACAAAAGGATAGTTTATGATTTTTAGAAATGATTTTACGCTGCGGCCCAAAAGACGGGAAGATTTGAATCTTGCTCTGCGCATGTACGGCGAAAACGAACCGCCGGAAATGCAGATTGAAAACATGTGGGAAATATACTCTCCGTCCACAGGCATGGCCTTGCCCGAACCGAGAACTGATTTTTCGGAATTCTCACGCGGCGACCGCATGTACCCATCTATGATGAAGCCGGAAGTCAAAGTGCGCTGGGAGCAGAAGAACAAAGAGTGGGAGATTGAAAAGGAACGTCATGCATGGCGTAAACGGCTGGCCCACATGCGATTCATGCGCGAGAATCCAAAGCTGCCGCTGGCGCAGGATTTGGCGCAGACTGACTACGGCAAAGCACTCATTGAAGAATTCACTTCTAAAGAGACCGAACCGCAACAACCGCAAGCAGGTACAGGAGAAGATCTGCATGATGAATTTGAACGTGACGGTGTTCCTTTTGATCCCGAAGACGCCATCAGCGTAACTCCGTTCATTGTGCCGGGTGCGGAAGAGCCGTTCTCCATACTGGCAACCGCACGGGATGAAGACGGACGCATTGTGGGTAAATTGTGTTCCCTTGAGCCCAAAGATCATCTTTTGCAATATGAATATGATGCAGGCGGCAGGCTCTGCAATGTCTGGAAAGATGAGCGGCTTATTGAGGAGTATAAGTACGGCAAACAGGGCGAACGTTACTTCGGTTCCACTCCGCAAACCGGACAGTGCCGTTTCACATACGGTCCGGGCCTTCGTCTGGAACGGGCCGGGGAAGTGAAATATTCCTACGATGGCGAGGGCCGCTTGATCATGAAGCAGGATGGTTTGGACGTGACAACCTACGAATACCATCATTCCGGGCAGCTTCAGCAGGTCAATTTACTCGATGGTCGTCGCATTTCATACGTAATTGATCCGCAGGGCAGACGCATGGCCAAGTCGGTGAACGGGAAGGTTGCGGAAACTTACAGTTGGCATGATTTTACTACCCTTGCAGTTGTTGCGTTTGAAGACGGGAGCCGCATGGAATTCGTCTACGATAATGAAGGCGACCCTGTGGCAATGCGCTATAATGACGAAGTTTACTGCTTCGCTTCCGATCAGGTCGGTACAATCTATATGGTTGCTAATTCTTCCGGTCATGAGGTAAAGCGGATTATTCGCGATTCGTTTGGAAATCTGATTGTCGATACCAATGAGCGTATGAATATCCCGCTGGGCTTCGCCGCCGGACTCTATGACCGCGATACCGGTCTCGTCCATTTCGGCCATCGCGAATACGATCCTTCCAGCGGGCGCTTCATCACTCCCGATCCCATCGGCCTTGAGGGCGGCGATGTGGATGTTTACGGGTACTGCCATGATGATCCGGTTAATTTTATTGATCGGGTGGGGTTGAAGAAGGAGAGTGAGGAGAAGGAAGAGGAAGATTATATTACTGATTCAGTCTTTGATGTTGATCCCACTGAAAAGATAAGGAAAATGAATTCTTCTCCGCTTAAATGGGGCGGAAAAGGGCGGTCGTTATTTGACGGACCAAAGTATGGAAAATGGGGCGGAGGAAAGTACAGTGGTGGAGTTGATGGCGGTAAAGTTGGGTCAGCTAAGCCTGTGGACAGCTCTGATGAAGCGTACAGAAAACATGATCTTGAATATGAGCGAATTAAAAATATGCCTACTCTTGGTGATGTTAATGAAGAGCAGAAGAAACGAATCCAAAAGGCTGATGAAGAGTTAGTGAAGGATCTCGAAAAGTTAGATTCTGATTCCAGCAAGTGGACTAAGCCAGCAAAAGACAGTGAGCGGAAGAATGCTGAATTGTACAGAAAAGGAGCAATCTCATGGTTTTCCATGGTAAAGCGGTTGAAAGAACTAAGGCAATAATAGCTTTAATGTGGATTTGTGTTCTTCCTAGTTGGATTCTGTTTGAATATTTGTTTTCTGCGACTTTTAATGGGCTAGTTGTGGTTGTCATTCCTCTTGTTCCATATCTATTTTTATTTTTCATTTTTTTGAAAAAGACTGAAACAACAAAGAGGGATTGGGTATTGACAATTTCTGCGGGAATCTTGACCAGTTTGCCGGAGCTTTTTTTAGTCTTCGTGTTTATGTGCTGGACAATTAATGGTTTTGCCCCATAAATTTAAGTTAAACTTATATGAAACCAGCAAGTTTGTCTTAACGGTGGTTCGGAGTTGGACACGGCAGGGCACCAGAGAAGGGTAAATGCCCTGATTGCAATGTCGAACTAGAATTTATTGACGGATTTTATGACCGTCATCCTGAGTTGAAAGACAAGGAAAACGAGTTTCCAGAAGATTTGATGGATGACTTGAAATAGGTATAGCAGCCCCGGCGTGTTTGCGCCGGGGCTGCGTCTTTTGATATGAAATCCGTCGCTTGCCCGCGAAAGATCGAACTGCTAGCCTCCTCCTCAAGATCACCCAAAAGGAGTACCACCCACATGGACCAATCCACTCTAAACATAATCCTCACCGCAATCATCATCCTCGGCGCAACAGTGCTGCCTTTCATACTGGGAACCAGACTTCGCCGCACAAGGCCTAATGTGCTTTGGATCGGTTTGTTGCTCTGTTTTATTTTCGGTCCTGCGGGGCAAGTTTATGTGGCGGGCTGGATTCCGTGGTTTTTGATTGTACTCGGATTTTGTGTCGGGACGCAACAGTTTCTGTCACCGGAGATAGCCTTGATTGCCATGGTGGTTTCATCTCCGCTGGTTATGTTTTTCAGGATGCGTAGATAAACGAAGAGGTTAGTTCTGCTGGATGATTAATCTAGAGTCTCCGGCTTCAGGCAAAGTAATCCGTGCAGCATGTTCTGCATGGCCGCTTCCATGCGGTCCCAGCCAACTTCATCTTGCAAGCTGACCCCGCCGAAGTGCTTGGTGTTCAGGGAGCGGATGGACAGATAGGAAATGGCCCCGCCTAAGATGGCTACCGCCGCTGCCAAATCAACGTCATCGGGCACGTCCGGGGTCATGTGTTCGAAAAATTCCAACGCCGTGCGCACTCGCACATCTTCCAGTAATTCCGAAAGGGGGGTGCGTTCCAGCATTTCCCAAGCCAGAAGACGCAGGGTATCCGGCCTTGTCTCAAGCGTACTCCGCAATGATGTGAAAAAAGCGGCAACCTGTTTTTCCGGTTCAATTTCTGGAAATTCTGACGGAGCATTTGCCAGCAATTCTTCGGTGGTGGGCCAGTAAATTCCAGATACCGCCAATTCACTCATTAAATTATCCAGTCCATTGAAGTAGCTGTAGAGGGTCTTGCGGCTCACCCCGGCCTTGAGCGCAATTTCATCCACATCAAGATTGTTGAGTCCAGACTTTGCAGCATATTTGTAAGCCGCATGCAGAATTTTTCTGCGTGTGGCAGTCAGCGTGTTGATTGGTATTACTTTTAATGTCATAGCGGCGGCCTTTAGCTGGAAAATGTTGTTTGTAGATGATTGCGGATGCGGGGTCTGTCTTTGTATTTGTAATTATAACATATTTTAAAATGTAACTCTCTCTTGATTTTAGTCAAGGAGTCCGGGAACGTAGAGTGTTACTTTTGTTTTTCTCCATTTTAGCACATAATGCGGAAACTTAAACTTGCAGCAAACTTACGGAGAAAATGAATGGGTTCGAGAATTCTTGTAATTAATCCCGGATCAACATCAACTAAAGTGGCGATCTTCAACGATGAAAAAGTGTGTTTTGACGCTGAAGTAAGCCATCCCCGTGAAAGTATAGATAAATTTTCCACTGTAATAGAGCAGAAAGAGTTCCGCAGTGCAGCTGTTATGGAGCTTATTAAAGATGAGCTTGTAAAAGGGAAGCCGGATATGGTTGTGGGGCGCGGCGGTTTGCTTAAGCCCATCCCCGGCGGTCCTTATTCAATAAGCGATGAGATGATTTCCGATCTGGAAAGTGGTCGGTACGGTGTCCATCCCTGTAATCTCGGAGCAATGATTGCCCGTGAATTTGCAGAGCAGTGGGGTGTGCCGTCCATGATTATGGACCCGGTAGTCACTGATGAGATGGACCCTGTAGCCAAGGTTACCGGACTGCCGGAAATCAAGCGGCGCAGTGTTTTTCATGCCTTGAGCCAGCGGGGCGTTGCCCGCAGCGTGGCCGCTGAAATGGGCTTGGAATACGAGCAGGCTAAATTCATTGTCGGCCATATGGGAGGTGGGGTTTCTATAGGAGCACACAGGGATGGAAAGGTCGTTGATGTCATCAACGCACTTGACGGGGAAGGTCCGTTTAGCCCGGAGCGTTCCGGGACACTGCCTATCCTTCCTGTGCTTAATCTTGTGGAATCCGGCAAGTACTCTTTTGATGAAATGCGCAAGGTTGTTACCTCCCGGTCCGGAGTTCTCGGCCTGCTTGGAACCAACGACATGCGTGAAGTTCAGAGCCGCATGGAAGACGGAGACGAGGATGCCCGTCTGGTGCTGGAAGCGTTGGTTTACAATGCCTCCAAACATATTTGTTCCTTTATCCCGGCATTGATGAAGAACGACCCGCAAAAGCGTCCCATTGATGCCATTATTCTCACCGGAGGCGTTGCCCGCAGCGAGTTGCTGGTCAAGGCAGTGGAAGATGTGGTCGGGTTTATTGCTCCGGTGAAGGTCGTGACTGGTCTTGAAGAAATGGAAGTAATGGGCCGGGGCGGTCTGGCTGTTTTACGCGGCGATCTACAACCGCAGGAATACAAAAATTGATGCGCTTCGCGCTTTTGATGATTTGATTTTGCCTCTGGCGGCTTAGCCCTTTTTGAAAAAAGGGCTAAGAACCCCAAAAACTTTTATTAAGGCTTCATCGGTTTTTAATTAAAGAGTTGCTGACTTTTTGTTGATAAAAAATGGGGCTGAGTCAGCCCAGCCTCTTGCTTTTTAAAATTTACAACCTAGTATCTACGGTGAAAGTATAAAAAACTTGCTAAGCATAGGGCTTGAGCGTAAAATAAATCATACCAAAATGGTATGAAATTTTGTTGAAAATAGAAGGCAGGCCTTTTCCTTTCGAAATTATCCGGAAGAGGGTATGCTTGAGATAATTCTTATAAACTGATTCACGCTACACTGATGCGGAGGACGATATGTGGGAATATACAAATAAGGTTCAGGAACATTTTCTCAACCCCAAGAATGTAGGGGTAATTGAAGATGCGGATGCTATCGGCGAAGTTGGTTCACTCTCTTGTGGTGATGCCCTGCGGCTATTTCTTAAGATAGATGATGACGAGCGCATTGTAGATGCCAAGTTCCAGACTTTCGGCTGCGCCAGTGCGATTGCCTCCAGTTCCGTGCTTACTGAACTGATCAAGGGTATGACTCTCGATGAAGCTTCCAAGGTCAGTAACAAGGACATAGCTGAAGCCCTTGGCGGTCTGCCCAAGGAAAAGATGCATTGTTCCGTTATGGGACAGGAAGCCCTTGAAGATGCCATCCGTAAGTATCGCGGTCTCGAAGCTATCCCGGCTCCTGAGGGCGAAATTGTCTGTAAGTGCTTTGGCGTCACTGACGTTCAAATCAGGCGCGCTGTACAGGAAAACAAGCTGACCACCCTTGAGGAAGTTACTAATTTCACCAAGGCCGGTGGCGGTTGCGAGGACTGTCATGGTCGTATTCAGGAACTCATTACTGAAACCATCACCGGAGAGGCAGCTAAGCCTGCACCGGAATCCGAAAAGCCTGCCAAGCTGACCAATATCAAGCGTTTCCAGTTGGTGACCAAGGTTATTGATGAGGAAATCCGCCCGGCCCTGAACAAGGACGGCGGCGATATCGAACTCATCGATATTGACGGTCATGAAGTGATCGTTTCCCTGCGCGGAGCCTGTGTGGGCTGTCCGTCCAGCGGACGCACTCTCAAGGATTTTGTGGAGCGTCGTCTCAAGGAAACCGTGGAACCTGAAATCTTCGTGCGGGAGGACTAAGCCATGTCAACATATCTTGATAACAACGCCACCACCATGGTCGCACCCGAGGTGCGCGAAGCCATTCTGCCCCTGCTTGGAGATGAATTCGGTAACCCCTCGTCCATGCATCGTCTCGGCGGACAATCCGGTATGCTCATGGAGCAGGCCCGTCAGAAAATCGCTGCCGGGCTGAATTGTGATCCCGATGAAATAATTTTCACTTCCTGTGGAACCGAGGGTGATAACACCGCTATTTTCTCGGCCTTAGAAGCCCAGCCGGAAAAACGGCACATCATCACCACCCGCGTGGAGCATCCGGCGGTACTTAATGTTGCCAAGCATTATGAGCGCAAGGGTTACGCTGTGACCTATTTGTCTGTGGATTCTGATGGGTTGTTTGATATGGACCAGTACCGGACAGCGTTCCGTCCTGACACTGCACTTGTTTCAATCATGTACGCTAACAATGAATCCGGCGTGATTTCGCCCATTCAGGAAATGGCTGAAATTGCCAAGAAGCATAGTGTGCTCTTTCATACTGACGCAGTGCAGGCCGTGGGTAAAATTGCTATCGACCTCAAGACCCTGCCCGTGGATTATCTGGTTCTTTCCGGGCACAAGATTCACGCGCCCAAGGGCGTGGGGGCTTTGTTTGTACGTAAGAATGCGCCATTTCGTCCCTTCATGCTCGGTGGGCATCAGGAGCACGGCAGGCGTGGTGGTACTGAAAACTTGCCCGGTATTGTAGGGCTTGGTGTAGCCATGGAGCTCGCTGTCAAACATATTGACGATGAAAATACCCGCGTGCGGGCCATGCGCGACCGTCTTGAAAAGGGGCTTATGGCTGCAATCCCTGAAGCCATTATCAACGGTGATCAGGAAATGAGGCTACCCAATACCCTGTCCATCGCCTTTAAGTATATTGAAGGCGAGGCCATGCTGCTCATGCTTGATCAGTTCGGCATTGCCGCAAGTTCCGGTTCGGCCTGTACATCCGGTTCCCTTGAGCCTTCTCATGTACTCCGGGCCATGGGTGTTCCGTTTACTTTTGCTCACGGATCACTCCGTTTCTCCCTGTCCACCTACAACACCGATGCGGATATCGATCTGGTGCTCAAGGAGTTGCCGCCCATCATCAGTCGTCTGCGCGAGATGTCTCCTTTCCGTCGCGGCGATGAAGGTTTAGACTGGGTAGAAGATCACGATCATTAAGTTTTAAAGGGCGAAATTTTATTTATTTTAAAATTTCGCCCATATTTTGCATTTTGCATTGAATTAGGGCAGGGGATTAGAAAAACAACATCAAGTGAGTTTGAAATGAATATCCATGAATCCATGATTTCTTTGGTCGGCAATACCCCTTTAGTTAGGCTGAATAAAGTAACTGAAGGGTGCGTGGCACAGGTTGTTGCGAAGCTGGAGTTCTTCAACCCCTGTTCCTCAGTGAAGGACCGCATCGGCGTTTCCATGATTGAGGAAGCCGAGAAGCGCGGTGCACTCAAGCCGGGGGCCACTGTTGTTGAACCCACCAGCGGTAATACCGGCATCGGGCTGGCTTTTGTCTGCGCGGTAAAGGGCTATAAGCTGGTGCTGACCATGCCTGAATCCATGAGTCAGGAACGTAGGGATCTGCTCAAAGGATTCGGTGCGGAACTGGTGCTTACTCCTGCGGCAAAGGGTATGACCGGAGCGGTGAATAAAGCCAAGGAAATTGCGGATAGTGATCCTAATGCCTTTTTGCCTCTGCAATTCGATAATCCGGATAACCCGTTGGCCCACCGTAATAAAACTGTCAATGAAATCTGGGAAGATACAGACGGCAAGATTGATATTTTTGTGGCCGGAGTAGGCACAGGTGGAACACTCACCGGAGTCGGCACTGAATTGAAGAAGCGCAACCCGGAGATTAAGATTGTTGCGGTTGAGCCGGAAAAATCCCCGGTTCTTTCCGGCGGGACTGGCGGTCCGCATGGCATTCAGGGTATCGGGGCTGGATTTGTGCCTGATGTATTGCAGACTGAGGTGATCGACGAGATCGTTAAGGTTGCGGATGAGGATTCTATTGCCATGTCGCGTAGGCTCATTCAGGAAGAAGGAATTTTGTGCGGTATCTCAGCCGGGGCTGCGGCCCATGCGGCTGTGCAGATCGCAAGGCGTGAAGAAAACAAAGATAAACTTGTGGTGTTTGTGGTTCCCGATACCGGGGAGCGTTACTTAAGCACCGCGCTGTTTAAGGGGTAAGGTTCTAAAATGGTTAGTAAGATCGGCGGCTCCGTGCTGACGAAGGTCGTGGACGCTTTGTGCGAAGAAGAGTCATATCAGACTGTGTATCACATGCCTGAACATGACCGTCCCATGCCTTCAATTGCAGCATTGGGCGAGTTTGTGGAAAGGCTGCGGGCGGTTATTTTTCCCGGTTATTTCGGGGATTCCGAAATCCGTCCCGAAACTATGCGCTACCACATCGGGGGGAACCTTGATGCGGCTTACAGGATTCTGGAAGAACAGATTCTGCGCGGACATTGTTTTTTCTGCAAGGCCGATGAATTCAACTGTACCAACTGTGAGGCCGATGCCCAGCGCATTGCCTCGGAATTCATGCAAAAGCTGCCGGAAATTCGCCGTCTGCTCGCTACTGACGTGCAGGCTGCCTACGTGGGTGACCCTGCGTCCAAGAGTCCGGGCGAGACAATTTTTTGCTACCCCAGCATCATCGCCATGACCCATCACCGTATTGCCCATGAGCTGTATAAGCTGGACGTGGATCTCATTCCACGTATCATTGGTGAGATGGCCCACTCCAAGACCGGGATCGATATTCACCCCGGCGCACAAGTGGGCGAGCATTTCTTTATCGACCACGGCACCGGTACCGTGATCGGCGAAACCTGTATTATCGGACGTAACGTGCGCCTCTATCAGGGCGTGACCCTAGGGGCAAAGAGCTTTCCACAGGATGATTCCGGTAACCTGATTAAGGGTATCGCTCGTCATCCCATTGTAGAAGACGATGTCATTGTCTATTCCGGGGCAACAATCCTCGGAAGGGTGACCATCGGCGAAGGCTCGGTCATCGGCGGTAACGTCTGGGTGACCAAGTCAGTGGATGCGGGGGCGAGACTTCTTCAGAGATAGCACTTTCATTTTTGCAAATATAAAACGGGAGAATCGAGCAATCGATTCTCCCGTTTTTATTTTCGTATTCAAAAGATTTAATTCAGCATCATATCCAAAACTTCATCGCTTTTATTTTTTTTGGGCTTCGGTCTTGGCTTAGGGGCAGGGGGCGGAGTCTGCTGTTGTTGTGTTGTTGTAGATTGGCTTGAAGCCTGCGAAGAGGACGAGCCGGATGAACCTTTACCTGAGAAGTAGAAATCACCGACCAGTGAGGAGGATTCCCATGGAACCTGCTTGCGGCTGGTGTCTTTGATTACGCCTTGGCGGACTTTTTTGAAGAATTGCTCAATGGTCACGCCCTTGCGGTTCATGTTGCTGAGCATGTGGGTCACGTAGGGGCTGTTGTTGCCGCGGCCATCAAGGGCGGTTTTACCTGGAGCTGTCGCAAAGGCGATAAATGATCCGGTGGGGGCATCCATCTGGGCTAGGCCATTGCGCATGGAGCGGAAGCTGCGTTTGAAGGGGTTGTTGCGGCAGGCATCGAGGATGACGATGTTCATGCGGTTTCCGGCATCTTCCATTTTGGCCAACACCTTTCCGGCATCGATTGCTTCATACTGCACATCGGACTGTCCCTGAATGGACATGCCTAGCGGGCAGAGGTAGTTGATTCCGTTGACCTGTAATCCGTGTCCTGAAAAGTAAAACAATCCCACATCATAATTTTTGAGCTTGCGCCCGAAATCATCAATAGCTCTGCCCATGTTGGTCCGGTCGGCGTTCTTAATCAGCATGACATCAAAGCCTGCATTTTTAAGTGAACGGTTCATGGCAATAACGTCATTGACCGGGTTTTTCAGTGCGCCGATCTTTTGGTATGCTGAGTTGCCGATGAGCAGGGCCAGCCGTTTCTGGGCCAGACAGTCGCTGGCAGAAAGCAGCATGATCGACATGGCAGCCATGAAAAAAGTGCAGAACAGCTTGAGTGAGAATGTTTTTTTCATTTAGGAACCCCCTTCAAAATGTAAGTGCTTTTTTCTTTATACCATAACTTGATGGAAAGAAAAAATAAAAGCACTGCCAAAGAAAAGGGACATGAAGAAAATCCAAAGAGGTTGCAGGAAAAAGCAGACCAGCCCGACAATTTTTACCCAGCCGTGAACCCCGCCGGTATCGCGCATGATTACCGAAGCTCCGCCAACCGGGGCGGTTGATTTGATGGCTCCGATTTTTGCTGTGGTGTCGCGGTAATAGAAAAAGTTCGCGCTCAGTCCGTATCCGATTTGGGCAATGAAATTTCCGAAGGGCAGGAAGCCTACCAAGAAGGTGACTGCGGCCCAGAAGTACATTTTGCGGTACAAAAACCACCAGAAACCGAACAAAAAGGCGGGCCAGTGCCATGTTATGGTGAAACCGTCATGCAACTGCTGGAATTTGGCAAAGTTAAAAAGGTATTTGCCCGCATTGGGGCCAATGTATTCTTGGTAATCTTGTGAAGTGATCATTTCCATGTTTTTTAATCTCCTGAGCCTTTAATGCCGTAGCTTGAGCTAATTGGCAACCAGACGGCTGATAAAGCACCTGCTGCGTATCACTCTTTTTGACATTTATATGATAATAGACTAACGAAATTTGGTTCCACGCTCCGTGCCGGGGGCGGACTACCAATATCAGCATTCCCCGGAAATTCGCAAAGAGAAGAAAAATGGCAAAAATACAAAAAATCAAAGGCGTTGCAGACCTCTTTCCAGAGGATAGTGCAAGATATGCGTTCATGGAGAAGACCGCAAGAGATGTTTTCACCTCTTACGGTTTCGGCGAACTGAGGACTCCTATCCTCGAAAAGACCGAACTTTTCTGCCGCTCCATCGGTGAAGAAACCGATGTGGTCCAGAAAGAAATGTACACCTTCCCCGACCGCAAGGGCCGCTCTCTGACTATGCGCCCCGAAGCTACCGCCGGGGTTGTCCGCGCTTACGTGGAAAATAAAATCTACCAGCCGGGCAAGGTCAGCAAATTTTTCACCTTCGGTCCCATGTTCCGCTACGAAAGGCCGCAGGCCGGACGCATGCGCCAGTTTCACCAGATCAATGCCGAGGTCTTCGGTGCATCCGAGCCGCAGGCCGATGCCGAAGTTCTGCTTATGCTTTCCGGCTTCCTTAAAGGAATAGGTCTGGAAAAGCTTTCCTTTGAGCTGAACTCCCTTGGCTGCCCCGAATGTCGCCCAAAGTACAATCAGGCTTTGAAAGATTTCTTCAATTCCCTCGACAAGAGCGAACTTTGCGATGACTGCCAGCGCCGTGTGGATACCAATCCTCTGCGTGTGCTCGACTGCAAGGTCAAGAGATGTAAGGAGCTGACTAAGGATGCTCCCTCCATTCCCGACCATCTCTGCACAGAGTGCCGCGACCATTTTGATGTGGTCATCACTCTTATCGATGAAGCAGGTCTGGAATATACATTGAATCCCCGCCTTGTGCGCGGACTTGATTACTACCAGCGGACTACCTTCGAAGTGACTTCCGGTGATATCGGTGCCCAGACTGCGGTTGCAGGCGGTGGCCGTTATGACGGGCTGGTTGAAAGTCTCGGTGGCCCCAAGAAGGTATCTGGTATTGGTTTTGCCTGCGGAATGGAACGTCTTGCCATGCTGCTGGAAGGTGAGTACGAACCGTCCACTGATTTTTATGTAGCCCTTGTGGACGAAAGATCTGCCAAGGATTCACTTATCTTTGCTGAAAAGCTGCGTAGAAGCGGTCTTAAGGGCGAGGTTGGTTTCACTGCCAAGAGCATGAAAGCCCAGCTGCGTCATGCCAATAAAATAAACGCACAGAAGTGTTTCATCTTCGGTGCGGACGAATTTGAGAACGGAACGGTCACCATTAAGGATATGACCGAAGGCGGCGATCAGGAAACTGTAAGCCGTACCGAATATTTTAAGTAGAAATTCCAAATAATATCGGGAGAGACTAAACATGTCTGAACAGATTGAAGAACGCGATTACGACGAATACCGGGTGATTGAATCCCTCGGCGACTGGAAACGTACTCACAGCTGCAACCAGATCACCGCAGCAAATATGGGCGAAAAAGTCCTGATCATGGGTTGGGTTCAGTTCCGCCGCGATCACGGTGGCCTGATTTTCATCGACCTGCGTGACCGTGAAGGTCTTACTCAGGTTGTATTCAGCCCCGAGCACAACACTGAGGCCCACGAGCGCGCACATGCTATCCGCTCCGAGTACGTAGTAGCCATTAAAGGTGAAGTTCGTGAACGCCCCGAAGGTATGCGCAACACCAATCTGACCACCGGTGAGATCGAAATCGTTGTTGACGAGTGGAAGCTGCTCAACACTTCTGAGACTCCCCCGTTTGCCATTGAAGACCGCAGCGATGCTTCTGAAATGCTGCGCCTCAAATACCGTTTTCTGGACCTGCGCCGCCCCAGTCTTGCCAAGAACTTTATCCTGCGCAACAAGGCCGCTCAGTCCGTACGTCGTTACCTCGACAATCTCGGCTTTCTCGAAGTGGAAACTCCGGTTCTGACCAAGTCCACTCCTGAAGGCGCACGTGATTTCCTTGTGCCCAGCCGCATGAACAACGGCGATTTCTACGCTCTGCCGCAGTCCCCACAGCTTTTCAAGCAGATGCTCATGGTTTCCGGTCTGGACCGTTACTTCCAGATTGTTAAATGTTTCCGTGACGAAGATCTGCGTGCTGACCGTCAGCCCGAGTTCACTCAGATTGATATCGAGATGAGCTTTGTGGATGAAGAGCAGGTCATGGGCATGGCTGAAGATATGGTCCGTACTGTATTCACAGAAACCATCGAGACCGAACTTCCCGCAGCTTTCCCTCGCATGACTTACGCTGATGCCATGCGTGATTACGGTTGCGATAAGCCGGACGTTCGTTTCGACCTTAAGCTTCAGGAAGCCACTGACATCTTCAAGGGTTCCGACTTCAAGGTTTTTGCCAGCTCCGAGCTGATCAAGATTCTGCGTGTACCGAACGGTGCTCAGCTTTCCCGTAAGGAAATCGACGAGTTCACCAAGTTCGTTGAGATCTACGGTTCCAAGGGCCTTGCATGGATCAAGGTTAAGGAAGACGGCGAATGGCAGTCTCCCATTGTAAAATTCTTTTCCGAAGAAGAGTGCACCAAACTGCGTGAGCTTACTAATTGCCAGCCCGGTGATATCCTCTTTTTCCAGGCCGGAGCCGCAGACATCGTCAACGCCGCTCTCGCCGCTCTGCGTATCAAGCTCGGTGAACGTTTTGAACTCATTGATGAGTCCAAGTTCGCACCCCTGTGGGTTACCGACTTCCCGCTGCTTGAGTACACCCCCGAAGAAAAACGCTACGTTGCTCGTCACCATCCCTTTACTTCCCCACAGGACGGACAGATTGACGAGCTTGCTGAAAAGCCCGGCGAAGCTCTTGCCCGCGCTTACGATCTCGTAGTCAACGGTTACGAACTCGGTGGCGGTTCCATCCGTATCCACACTCCTGAAATGCAGGAGAAAATGTTTGCTGCTCTGGGTATCGACGAAGAAGAAGCCCGCGCGAAGTTCGGCTTCCTCATGGATGCGCTTCAGTTCGGTGCACCGCCGCATGGTGGTATTGCTTTTGGGCTGGACAGACTTATTATGATTCTGTGCGGAGCCAAATCCATCAGGGACGTTATCGCTTTCCCCAAAACTCAGAAAGCCACCTGCCTGATGACCGAAGCTCCTTCCGGAGTAGCCAGCACTCAGCTGCGTGATCTGGGTATTCGTTTGAGAGAAAAGAAAGAAGCATAAGAGTGCCTCCGGCGGCTTAAACCCTTTTGCAAAAGGGTTTAAGAATCCCAAAACCTTTTAGTAGGTTGTTTTTGGGGTAGCTTGGAGGATTGTGCTTGTTTGGCATAAAAAAACAGTTTTACGCTAACGATGGCGAAGCCCTAATAAAAGTTTTAGGAGAGTCCAGAGAACCCTTTTGCAAAAGGGTTCTTTGGTCCCCGAAGGGCCGCCGGAGGCATGAATATGAAATTAGAAATTTTAGCTTATCCTGAACCTTCTTTGAAGGAAGTTTGCGCAAGGGTTGAGGAAGTCACCCCTGAGCTGAAGGAAACCATCGATAACATGGTTGAGACCATGTACGATGACGACGGTGTGGGCCTTGCAGCTCCACAGGTCGGAATTCAGAAACGTCTTATTGTTATTGATCCTTCAGGTCCTAAAGAGCGCACTGATTTGCAGGTTATTATCAACCCTGAAATCGTTGAAAAGAGTAGCCAGAAGGTGGATTCCGAGGAAGCCTGCCTTTCCTGCCCCGCTTTCAAATGCGTGATCAAACGCCACGAGACAGTTACCGTCACCGGTACTGACCTTGAAGGTAACGATGTCCGTATTGAAGCTGATGATTTTCTCGCTATCGTGCTTCAGCATGAAATTGATCATCTGGATGGGACTCTCATTGTCGACCGTGTAGGCCGCCTGAAACGTGCAATGTACGATAAGAAGGTAAAAAAATGGCTGAAAAGCGCTGGAAAATAGTTTTCATGGGAACACCGGACTTTGCGTCCACCATTCTCGAATATCTCGTAGAATGGGACGGATGTGAAGTCATTGGCGCCTATACCCAGCCTGACCGCAAAAGTGGTCGTGGGCAGAAGGTGCATCATTCCCCAGTTAAAGAAGTTGCGTTGAAAAACGATATTCCCGTCTACCAGCCCTTGAATTTCAAGGACGAAAAGGACGTTGAAGAGTTGCGCGCTCTGGAGCCTGACTTTCTGGTGGTTGCGGCCTACGGGCTGATCCTGCCCCAGTCGGTGCTGGATATCCCCGCTGTAATGCCCATCAACGTGCATGCTTCCCTGCTGCCCAAGTATCGCGGTGCCGCGCCCATTCACCGGGCGGTTGCCAACGGTGATCACGCCACCGGGATCACTATCATGAAGATGGAAGCTGGTCTTGATACCGGCCCCATGCTCGTGCAGCAGGCCCTTGGTATTGCTTGGGACGATTACACCGGGAAAATTCATGATGAACTGGCTGACATGGGTGGGCCGTTGGTCATGGAAACCCTGCTGCGTTATCAGGATGGTCGTCTGACCGTCATGGAGCAGGACGATTCCATTGCCACCTACGCTGCAAAGCTGAGCAAGGAAGAAGGCTTGATCGATTGGAATCTTCCGGTCAAGGAAGTGCACAACAAGATCAGGGGCATGTCTCCGTGGCCCGGAGCCTACTACTTCTGGACTCCCGAAGGTAAAGATCCCATCCGCCTTGTACTTTCTCCCGGCAAGCCCGGTGATGAGGAAGTCGGGGATCATGCTCCTGGAACCATAGTCGGTGAATTTGACGGCATGCTCGGCATTGCCTGCAAAGATAAAATCTACCTCGCATCAAAGGTCAAACCTGCCGGAAAGAAAGAAATGGACGGCAAGGCTTTTGTCTGTGGTTACATGAATAAATGCTAATTTGGATCTAATAAATGAGTGTAGCAAAAGATAATAAAAAGCGTCTTTTCATCGGCCTGATCACCGGAACCTGTGTACTGCTTTGTGCTTTTCTGGGCCTGCTTTGGTATGTTCCTTATGCCGGACTGGATTCTTTCGGTGCGTGGGCCACGTGGAGTTGGGGGCTGTTCATTTTTGCACTCATCGTGCTGGTCGGCTGGGGGTATGTTGGTCTGCTTACCAATGTTGTGCTCCAGCGGACTTTCCCTTTCTCACAAAAAGCGCGTGGCTTGAGCGTTAAGCTTTTTCTGCCTCTGATGACCATTCTGGGCCGTGTCTTCGGGCTTTCAAAGCGCAAGATCCGGGGGTCTTTTATCAAGGTCAATAACGAGTTGGTCCTTTCCGAGGTCGGCCGTTTTGATCCTGCAAAGATCATGATTTTGACCCCGCACTGCTTGCAGGCCAGCCGCTGTGATATGCGCCTGACTTACGATATCAATAACTGTAAGCGTTGCGGTTTGTGTTCCATCAAGGGACTGCTTGAACTGCGTGATAAGTATGGAGTGCACTTCTATGTTGCCACCGGGGGCACAATTGCCCGCCGTCTGGTGGTACAGAACCGTCCGCGCATGATCATTGCTATTGCTTGCGAACGCGACCTTGCCAGCGGTATTCAGGATACTTATCCGCTTCCGGTTTATGGCGTGCTCAACGAACGCCCCAACGGCCCCTGCCTTGATACGCAGGTTGCCCTCATTGATGTAGAGAATGCGCTGCGCCGTTTCATCAAGGAAGACAAGCTTCCCGAAGATGCGGACAATAATGTGGCTTTGACCCCTCTTACCGGGCTTTAAGCCGGGAATTCGCTGATGAAGAAAAATATTTTGCCCGGCCCCAGAGGAATTGCCTTTGATTGTGTAACCCGTTCCCTTGACGGCGGAGCGGACGCACAGGCTGTTTTGGATGATGCTCTCACATCTTCAAAGATGGATGCGCGTGACCGTGGATTTGTAACTGAAATCCTCTACGGCTATCTGCGTATGCGTTTGAGGCTGCAATCAGTCCTCAGTTGTTTTCTTTCCCGTCCTGACGGCTTGCCGCAGCCAATAATGCGAGTGCTGGGCATGGCTGCTTATGAAATCCTGCATATGGATGTCCCTCCTTATGCGTCTGTGGACTGGGGTGTGGATTCCGCAAAGCGCCTTTCCCATGGCAAACTCGGCGGCTTGGCAAATGCTGTGCTGCGCAAGGTGGCCCGGTTGGCAGAAGACGGCGCAGATGAAGACTTTTTCCGTCGCCGTTGTGATTCCGAAATTGAATTTCTTTCCGCCTATTACTCCTGTCCTGAATGGATTGTAGAGCTTTGGGTGGACAGCTATGGCCGTGATAAGGCTGAGCAGTATCTGGAAGCCCAGATCTGCCCGCCCGCAGCAGGGTTTGTGCTTGATACCACAGACAGCAAGGCCAAAGCAGCAGCGGAGCAATTACTGAAAGAGGGCGACCATATCGCATCTGACGGTCAGGCTTTTGCTTTTTATTCCGGTTACTGGCCGTTGGCTTTTAAGGAAGTGAAAGAATTTGTGATCCGTCAGAGTTACGCTGCCCGCGAAGCTCTTGCCGTGCTGGAGCCTTCCAAGTGGCCTGTTCCGGTCTGGGATGCTTGTTCCGGGCGTGGCGGTAAATCAAGATTCCTTCATTCAAAGAAAATTTCACCCATTGTAGCCAGTGACCCTCATGCCAGAAGGCTGGCGGCATTAAAGAGGGATGTTCCTTCGGTGGCGGCTTTTCGTGCTTCGGCCATTAATCCGCCGCTGGCAAAAGAATCCATCGGCACAGCTTTGCTTGATGTGCCTTGTTCCGGGCTGGGAGTTCTTTCCCGCAGGCCGGATACCAAGTTTAAACGCACCCCGGATGATGTGCGTTCACTGATACAGCTGCAATCCCGTATTCTGGACAACAGTTGGGAAACTATACGCAAGGGCGGTCAGCTGGCCTACATCACCTGCACCCTCAACCCGGATGAGAACGAACGCCAGATCGCGGCATTTCTCAAACGGCACAAGGACGCAGTCCCGCTCAAGGAATGGACCACTCCTCCGGATTCGGAACTGCACGAATTTTTCTATTCAGCTTTGCTGGAAAAGAAGTAGATACAAAAACTCCCCTTTCATCAAATGCTGAAAGGGGAGTTTTTTTGTCTATGATGTAGTGTCTACGCTTGATCAGGATGATGTTTCTTTAGAAACTCAAGAAATTTTGCGGCCTCTGCGTGGTCTTTATTCAGGTCGAGTGCTTTTTGCAGGTGGCTGGAGCATTTGTCGAGCACTCCTTTTTCAAAATATGCACGGGCTATGTTGTAGTGCAGGTTTTCGTCGTTGCTGGTCATTTCAAGTGCCCGTTCATAATAATCGATGGCTTGATCCTGCATGCCTGTTTTACGCAGGTTGATTCCGAATTCGTTGAATAAATGTTTGTGCTCGGTCTGGAAGGCGGCATCCAGCTTGACCAGCCGGTTGAAAATATCGTTGGCCTTGTTGCTCTCCCCGCGTTCCATGTAAGTCAGCCCGAGACCGAAGTTGGCTTTGACGTTTTCCTCGTCCACATCCAGTGCGTTCTGGAATTCAAATTCAGCACTGTAGGTGGCTCCGGCCTGTCTTGCTTTTTCCCCACGCTCAATGGTGGTGCCCAGCTCTTTCATCTTGGGGTACACGGTGGAAACGTAGAATTCAGGTTCAGGTGAGTATTTGGAGAGGAACTCTTCCATGGTCACCACGGATTTGGGTCCGGCAGGAACGTAACTTGTGTTCAGGGCTTGAACTTCTACATTCTCAGGATTAAGTTCTTCAGCCATCCAATACATTTTGCTGATGGTCCGGCGCACTGTGGTGCCTGTCCCGATCTTTTGTACGTTCTGGCTGGAGAAGACACCCTTAATTGTCTGTCTATCTGTATTATGATCTGCCGCGGCCATTTGTTGTTCCTTTTGATTTCCTGAAATTTATGCGCACTATAGATAAAATTTACAAAATATTCCACTAACAAAATTTTGCATCAGCGCACAATTATAGTTGTATGGACCAGAAATGGGAAAAAAATGTTAATACCTAATTTTGTTCTTCATTTTTCTTGATGGAAGATTTAGAGTGACTGCCGCTTTGATGATTGTTAAAAATTAGTGTTGTATTATGAGATTGATGACAAGTGACCGACATTAATGTAAGTACTCATTTTTAGCTTTTTTTTGTAGTTTTATCAAAATGCCGTATTAACGGGTTCAGACCAGTAGAGGGAGTTATGAGCAAAGCAAAAGTAGGACATCGTATTAAGACATTCAGGGAAAAGCAGGGCATCAGCCTTGAAGAGTTTTCCGAACGTACCGGCCTTGGAGCAGACTTCCTTGAAGCTGTTGAAGAAAAAGAAAAATATCCCTCCCTAGGTCCCCTACTTAAGATCGCCAGAGCTCTTGGTGTAAGACTCGGCACTTTCCTTGATGATCAGGTCAGCAAAGATCCCCTTATCGTTAAGCTTGGTGAGCGCAAAGAAGAGTTTACCATGCATTCCGATCAGGAAAAGACTGCATCCATGAAGTATTTCTCACTCGCCAAGGGTAAGAGCGACCGTCATATGGAGCCTTTCTTTATTGAAATCCAGCCGGAGGACGCAGAGCCAAAGCTTACTTCCCATGAAGGCGAGGAATTCATCATTGTCGTTTCCGGTAAACTCAAGGTTGTTTACGGCAAGGAAGAGAGCGTGCTTGAAGCTGGTGACAGCGTATATTTCAATTCCGTGGTCCCGCACTATGTTGCTGCTGAAGGTAACGAAAAGTGTGATATCTACGCGGTTCTTTATTTCCCGGAATAAGAGAGGAATTTCATGGAACAATCACATCTCAGGGAAATTACACTCGGTGGGTTGCTGGACGAGGCTGTTGAAAAATGGCCCGATCAGGAAGCCGTTGTTTATGTGGACCGCGATTTCCGTTTGACCTACCGCGAGTTCGGTGAACTGGTGGATGATCTGGCTATGGGACTTATGGCTCTTGGAGTCAAAAAGGGCGAGAAGGTCGCAATCTGGGCCACCAACGTACCTTATTGGGTGGCCTTGCAGTTTGCTACTGCCAAGATCGGGGCTATCCTGCTGACTGTTAACACTTTTTACCGCACCACTGAGCTGGAATACCTGCTCAAGCAGTCCGAGTGCGAGAACCTTGTCATTATCGACGGTTTTCGGGAGATCGACTATCTCCAGACTGCTTATGAGCTTATTCCTGAACTTAAAACTCAGGAACGCGGTTACCTTAAGAGCGAGAAATTTCCCGATCTGAAGAGGGTTTTCTTTCTCGGTCAGGAAAAGCACCGCGGCATGTACTCCATGGCCGAGGTGGTCAACCTTTCTGCAGTAACCACTGAAGAAGATTACGAAGAGCGTCAGGCTACTCTTGATCCGCACGATGTCGTCAATATGCAGTACACTTCCGGAACCACCGGGTTCCCCAAGGGTGTGCAGCTGACCCACTACAACATCGGTAACAACGGATTCTGGATCGGTGAGAATCAGGGATTCAAGCCCGGTGACCGACTTTGCCTGCCCGTGCCTTTATTTCACTGTTTCGGTTGCGTACTCGGCGTGCTGGCCGCAGTTAACCACGGTACCACCATGGTTATCCTTGAAGGATTTGATCCGCTGCTGGTTATGGCTTCAATTGATCAGGAGAAGTGTACTGCTCTTTATGGCGTACCGACTATGTTTATCGCTATCCTCGAACATAAGCTTTTCAGCAAGTTTGATTATTCATCCTTGCGGACCGGGATTATGGCCGGGTCGCCTTGTCCCATTGAGGTCATGAAGAAGGTCATGGATAAGATGAACATGACCGACATCACCATTTGCTACGGATTGACCGAGGCTTCCCCGGTTATGACCCAGACCCGCATGACTGATAGTCTGCAACGTCGTACCGAGACTGTCGGGCAGGCTATGCCTGAAATCGAAGTAGCCATCATCAACCCGGAAACAGGTGAGATGAGCGAGTCCGGTGAAACAGGTGAAATCTGTTGCCGCGGTTACAACGTCATGAAGGGGTACTACAACAACCCCGAAGCCACCAATACCACTATTGATGTGGATGGCTGGCTCCATTCAGGCGACCTCGGAACCATGGATGAGGAAGGATATGTTGATGTTACCGGACGTCTCAAGGATATGATTATCCGTGGCGGCGAGAACATTTACCCCCGTGAAATTGAAGAATTCCTGTACACCATGGATGGTATCCTTGATGTACAGGTGGCCGGTGTCCCAAGTGTAAAGTTCGGGGAGCAGGTCGGGGCTTTTATTATCCTCAAAGATGGCGTGGAGATGACCAAGCAGGATGTAATCGACTACTGCCGGGGTCAGATTGCCCGCTACAAGATTCCTAAGTTCATCACTTTCCTTGACGCTTACCCCATGACCGCAAGCGGCAAGATTCAGAAATACAAACTCCGGGATATGGCCGCAGAGTTGTACCCCGACGCATAAAAACGCAAAGGAGGCTTTGCTTTTGCAGAGCCTCCTTTTTTTATAAATAAATTTATCGCCAAAGGCGGCGAAGCCGAAGTAAAAGGTTTTGGGATTCTTAAACCCTTTTGCAAAAGGGTTTAAGCCGCCGGAGGCAAATGGAGGCATCATGAGTAACGAACAGGCTTATAAGGAAATTGCACCGAGGCTGGCGGGCCTGCGTGATGCAATGGACATGAGTGTTGAAGAACTGGCCGAGAAGGTAGGGGTTACCCCTGAGCGTGCCGCGCAGTACGAATCCGGTACTGTAGAGATCCCGGTCAGTTACCTGATGGATGTGGCTCACCTTTGCGGAGTCAGCCTGACTGTGCTGATTTCCGGCAGCGAGGCCCATTTGACCAACTACGCACTGGTGCGCAAGGGCAAAGGGCTTAATGTAGACCGCCGCGAGGACTACGATTACAAGAACCTTGCATCCACATTTGTGGGTCGCCGTATGGAACCTTTCATGGTTGAAGTTCCGTCCAAAGAGGTTTCCGATATGAATTTCACTACCCATCGCGGGCAGGAGTTCATTTACGTGCTCGAAGGACGCCTTGAGTTGAGACTCGACGATTCCATTCTCGAACTTGAAGAAGGCGATTCCCTTTACTTTGATTCCAATACTCCCCACGCCCTGCGAGGTCTTGACGGCAAATCCGCACGTATGCTGGACGTCATTCTCTAGCAGGTCGCCTTTAACGCGCTGAAGAAGCTTCTTTCAAGCGCACGCGGCCTGCGGTAAAAAGCACGGTTTTTACATTTGAGGATTTAACGTCAACTAACAGCAATGGGATGCTTCTGCATCCTCCGTGGAGATATAAGACAATGGAAAAGCAGAAATACGGCTCTTACGAAGAGTTCTGTGCCGAATATAAGACCGAAGTTCCTGAAAATTACAATTTCGCCTTTGATTGCGTGGATGTGATCGCCGCAGATGACCCCAAGCGTCTGGCCATGATTCACATCGGACCGGACGGCACCCGCACTGAAAAAGATTTCGACTTTTTTTCCAAAAAGTCAGCACGCCTTGCCAATGCACTGAGTAAGGCCGGGGTAGAGAAGGGCGACCGGATTATGGTCATCCTTTACCGTCGCATTGATTGGTGGGTGACCATGCTGGCCTGCCACAAGATCGGAGCTGTACCTGTTCCTTCACCCAACCTGCTTACTGTGAAGGACATTGAGTTTCGGGTGAATTTTGCCAAGATCAAGGGCATCATTGCCGAGGATTCAGTGGCTGACCGTGCTGAAGAAGCACGCAAAAGCTGTTCTTCGCTTCAGGTGATGGTTCAGGCCGGAGAAAGCGAATTGCATGACGGTTGGCTTGATTTCGAAACCATCTGTGACGAAGTTTCCGATTCTTTCCCT
The DNA here is from genome assembly GCA_004923195.1 of Marinifilum sp. JC120. Taxonomy (NCBI): domain Bacteria; kingdom Pseudomonadati; phylum Bacteroidota; class Bacteroidia; order Marinilabiliales; family Marinifilaceae; genus Marinifilum; species Marinifilum sp. JC120. Next base: position 84,344 of record RDSB01000011.1, read on the forward strand.
CGCCCATCTGATTGCGCAGGTGGTGACGATTCTCTGCTCATCTTCTTTTCTTCCGGTACTACCGGACAGCCCAAGATGGTCGAGCACACTCATAACTATCCGCTGGGTCACTATGTGACCGGAGCTTACTGGCATGACCTTGAGCCCGGTGACGTTCATCTGACCCTTGCCGATACAGGCTGGGGTAAGGCTGTCTGGGGTAAGTATTACGGTCAGTGGATGGCTGGTGCTGTTGTTTTTGTCTGGGATTTCCGCGGCAAGTTCGAACCTTCCGAGCTGCTCAGGGTTTTGGCCGAGAACAAGGTTACCACCTTCTGCGCACCGCCTACAGTTTACCGTTTCATGATCCGCGAAGATCTTTCAAAGTACGACCTTTCCGCGCTCAAGCATTGCACCACCGCAGGTGAGTTGCTTAACGCTTCAGTGTTTGAAGCATGGAAGGAAGCCACCGGACTGCCTCTCTACGAAGGTTACGGTCAGACCGAATCTGTGCTTCAGATTGCAACTTTTCCCAACATGAAGCCCAAACCGGGCTCCATCGGCAAGCCCTGTCCGGGTTGGGAACTTGCCCTTATTGATACTGAAGGCAATCTTTGTTCCCCCGGTGAAGAAGGCCAAATCTGCGTTAAACTTGATCCCCGTCCCGTGGGTTTGTTTACTGGATATCTCGACGAACCGCAGAAGACTGAGAATGTCATGGTCGACGGTTACTACCAGACCGGGGACAAGGCTTGGATGGACGAGGACGGCTATTACTGGTTCCTCGGACGTACCGATGACTTGATCAAAAGTTCCGGTTACCGCATCGGACCCTTTGAGGTCGAATCCGCATTGATCACTCATGATGCAATTGTAGAAGCTGCCGTAACGGGTGTGCCCTGCGATGTGCGCGGTCAGGCTGTTAAGGCCACCGTCGTTCTTGCTCCTGAATATGAAGCTGGCGATGAGTTGACCAAGGAATTGCAGAATCACGTCAAGAAGGTCACCGCGCCTTACAAGTACCCGCGCGTCATCGATTACGTGAAAGAGCTGCCCAAGACCATCAGCGGCAAGATCAAGCGAGCCGAGATCCGTGCCAAGGATGAGGCTGACGCTAAGGCTTAAGAAGAATGCCTCCGGCGGCCCTACCGGGAGTCCCTCCGGGGGCTAAAACCCTTTGAAAAGGGTTTTAGAATCCCAAACTTTTTTAGTTGGGCTTCGCCGATTAGTTTATAAAATATGTCTAGCAAAAAGCCTGCAATATCTTTCGAGATATTGCAGGCTTTTCTTATTTTTTAGTCTAGAAAAGTTATATGCGAAGCTTATTAGAAGGTTTTGAAGGGTTGGGGTCTGGGGAAGGGAAACTTTTACAAAAGTTTCCCTTCCCCAGCCGCCGGAGGCATCAAAAAAGTCTTTGACCTGTCTATAACTTCATAGTTCATGTTAGGTTCATGGCATAGCTATGCATGGAGTTAATTATGGTTAAAACATCATCAGGTTTGACTGTGGGGCGGCTGGCCAAGAAGTACGGCCTTTCGCGTAGCACGCTGCTTTATTATGATTCAATCGGGCTGCTTGCTCCGTCCAAACATATGAAGGGTGAATATCGTTCATATGGCGAGGAAGAGGAAAAGCGGCTGGCCCAGATCTGCCATTACCGCAAGGCCGGGATACCGCTTAAGGAAATCAAGGTGATTCTTGATTCTCCGGTGAGCGGCATAACCGGGGTGCTGGAAGCGCGGCTCAAGGAGCTTAATGAGGAAATTTCCTCGCTCCATGAGCAGCGGGAGTTCATTTCCGGGATATTGAAAAGTTCCCCGGATGTGCAATTCGCAAAGATGGACAAGGCTGCGTGGACTGAAGTGCTGCGTTCTTCCGGGTTCAGTGAAAAGGATATGGAAGAATGGCACAAAGCCTTTGAGCGCACCCACCCGGACAGGCATCAGCAGTTTCTGGAATATTTGCAGATACCTGACGATGAAATACGCTTGATCCGCAAATGGTCGGCAGGACCACAACGGATACAGAAAATACAAAAAGCGAGTGAGAGATATATGGAATTATTTTTTGAATTTTTTTCGACACTTTCCAGACTGGGACCGGGCAGTAGTGAGACAACTAGACGGGCTTTGTCATGCGTGAGCGGATTAGCGGACAATGCGCAGGTGCTTGATGTGGGTTGTGGAACTGGTTTGCAGACCCTCGCCCTCTGTGACGGTACGGACTTCGCGGTGACAGCTGTGGATAATTGGCAGCTTGCGCTGGATAAGCTGACAATAAGTGCTGAAAATGCCGGGTTTGCGCAGCGCATTACAGTGCAGCAGGGTGATATGAATGAGCTGGACTATGCGCCCGGTTCTTTTGACCTGATCTGGAGCGAAGGCGCAATTTACCTGATGGGTTTTGAAAACGGAATTTCCAAATGGAAAGAATTCCTGAAGCCCGGTGGTTGGATAGCCGTTAGCGAAATGACTTGGACGACAGAAGAACGACCCGAAGAAGCCGCAGAGTTTTGGAATGAAGGTTACCCGGAAATGAAATCCACTGCCGAGAATATTGCCATTCTTGAGCAGCAGGGCTTTGAAGTTGTAGAGCATTTCGTCGTTCCGCAAGCGGATTGGTGGGATGTTTTCTATAGGGATATTGCCGAGGCTGTCCCCGTATTCATTGAAAAGCATAGTGGTTCTGCCGAAGCGCAGGCTGTTGTGGATAGCAATGAAAAGGAAATGGAAATTATGCGTAAGTACCATGATTACCTTGGATATGTTTTCTACATTGCCCGTAAGAAATAAATAAGCAGAAGTGATCTATAGATTAATATAAACCGCAACCATGCAGGGCACATGGCTGCAGAGCATCAGCAGGATACTAAAATGGATAAAGAAAAATGGACTGAAATTTTCCGTGAGGCTGGATTCAATGACAAGGACATGCACAACTGGCACAAGGCTTTTGAAAAGCTTTACCCGGAGAAGCATCAGGCTTTTCTGGAGCATATTCAGGTAGGGCAGGAAGAAATTAATAAGATCAGGGAATGGTCGAAATAATTTCGGCTGTTGTTTGAATGTTAGTAGGTCCCGGTGCTGTTGCGCCGGGGCCTTTGTCTTTGCGTGAATAAGACTTGATGTTTTCTTGGGATAAGGGGAAAAGATAATAAGCAGACTGCTGCAATACAGGCTCTGGTGTTGTGAATGGCTGTACTTTAAAATTTGGAGATAAAAATGAGAACACTTGGAAACATATTATGGTATTTCCCTTTCTTCGGATTCATCAACGCGATTATGTTTTTCCTGCTCGGCTCCCTGCTGGTGCTGACCGTAGTAGCATCCCCGCTGGGTCTGGGTTTGATCCAGTACAGTAAATTCCTTTTCGCGCCGTTCAGCTGGTCCATGGTTTCCAAAGATGATCTCAATGTGGAAAGCAATCCCGCTTGGGAAGCCTATTCCACCATCATCATGATCCTTTGGATTCCCTTCGGGATCATCTTTTCGCTGATTACCATCACCCAGATAGTGGGGCTTGCCATATCAATTGTAGGAATCCCGGTGGCCTTGGTTTTAGCAAAGTCCCTGCGGACCATCTTCAATCCGGTTGATATGATCTGTGTGCCCGCTGTGGTTGCGCAGGAAGTGCAGCGCCGCAAGGATGAGGATGCTATAAATAAGCACATTCGTTAGTTGTTGAAGTTTCGTTGGAGATTTGAAAGCCCCGCGCTCGGATGAGTGCGGGGCTTTATGTTTTACGAGCGGATTGACCTTCATAGGCTAAGCAAATACTTTGTGTTAAAGGAGTTCCTATGACTGCTGATTACCTAAAATCCGAATCCCTGACCGCGTTGCTTGGCGAAATTGATGAGCGCAAAGCGCAGCTTGATGCTTGCCGCGATTTCGTCAGTTCCAAGATAGTAGACGCCCTGAATATTGAATACACCTACGACAGCAACCGTATTGAGGGAAACACTCTTACTCTGCGCGAGACCGACCTTGTCATCAACAAGGGGCTGACCATCGGCGGCAAGTCCATGCAGGAGCATCTTGAAGCGGTCAATCATTACGAAGCCATTCAGTACGTACGTGAGTTGACCGCAGAACCCATTTTTTCAGAGAAGGTTATCAAGGACATTCACGGTATTATCCTGCAAGGCATAGATCGTGAAAATGCCGGGTGGTACCGCAGCGTTCCGGTGGCTATCTCCGGTAGTAGGTATCTCCCGCCGCAGCCGTGGCAGGTTCCGATATTAATGGAGCAGCTGGTTGCATGGTATGCTGAGAGCGAACCTGTTCTGCATCCCGTTGTACTTGCTGCGGAAGTGCATGAACGTATCGCCACAATTCATCCATTCATAGACGGCAACGGGCGAACTGCTCGGTTAGTAATGAACTTAATTTTGATGCAGCGCGGCTACTTGGTCGTAAATATCGCCGGGGATACCGAGAGTCGTCTGGCTTATTATGGAGCATTGGAGAAATGTAATCTTGAGGACGAGAAGGGCGATTTTATTGAATTGATTGCCGGATATGCTTTGAAGAGTTTGTGTGGGATTTTGGAGCGGGTGAGGTGAAATGAGTGAGTTTGAAAGAGTAGTCCCCAAGCTATCTAGTGTTAGTGATCCAAAACAAAGATCATTGTCGCTACGAATTATGCATGCAGTTTGTTGTACCGGAAGACAAAAAATTAAAGTTGTTGATGATCGGCTTGAATATAGTGGGCTGTCTTCAAATAAATTAGTTAATTATTATTCGGCAATTGAGGGGATATCAAGGTTTATACTACTAAAAAGATTGCTATATGAAATTGGAAGTAATTGTGTTGTCGAGATAACCAAGGATTTAATTGAGGACAAATACAGGGGTTGTAAAAGCATTCCTCATAATGAGTTAATAAAAGAAGTAAGTTGTATTTATCCCAAATATTTTGATGAAGATAATGTTCAATCGGCTTGGTCAGAATATGATAAATTTAAAGAAGTCCGAAATTATTTAGTGCATGAGTGTGGGATGATTAATAGTCGTGATGCAAACATGCTAATTGCGACGGCCGAGATAATTTTAGATGTGCTAAAGCAGATAGTAAAGAGTGAAAAAGGAATGAATAAGTTATATTTTGAAGTTGAGAAAAAGACATAAAAATTTAGTTTTTGAAATACAAAAAGCCGGACCTCCTCAAGGAGACCCGGCTTTCATCATAACATCTTTAACTATCCACAACCGAAATACTATTCAGCCTTTTCCTCATCAGAAGATTCAGCAGGCTTAGCTTCTTCAGCTGTAGCTTCAGGAACATCTTTCTTGGCGTGAATCATGTCCTTTCTATCTACATGATACTTATCAGCTGCGGGCTTGCCGCGATTCTGACGCTTTTTCTTGGGCGGCTCTACGCTCATTTCGCAACCAGCCATGTTGCGGGCGAAGACGAGGAACCCGGTGTGACCGACCATGCGGTCTTCGGGGCGTAAGCGTTCTGCAACGGGCTTGTAGTTACGTACGAAAATTTCGCAGACTTCCTGTTCTTCGAAGGGCATGTCTTCCATGGCCTTCAAAAGATCGCTGACCTGATTGGTGGTCGGCAGCAGGAAACCGCACATTGCACCGGGAATTACTGCTTTGGGGATGTGGTGCAGGTAATCCCACGGGTTGGGTACGTCGAGGAAGAGGGCGTCGCAATCGCTGGCGAGGAAACCGTCTTCGATGTTCAGGTTGAACTGCTCAACGCGGTTTTCAAGTCCGGCCCATTCGAGATTCTTGCGGACCAGCTTGTAAAATTCGGGGCGTTTCTCGTGGGTGTATACCTTACCGGTATCACCTACGTAGTAGGCCAGTGCGGTGGTCAGACCGCCGGAACCGGAACCGGATTCTACAACTCTTGTACCGGGACCGATACCCAGCTTGAGCAGCAGGTAGCTGATCTCTTTGGGATACATGATCTGGGTCTGGCGTTTCAGACCCTGAATGATATCGTATATGGTGGGTTTCAGAATCTGGTATTTGTGGCCCAAGTGGGTTTCCACAACCTTTCCGAACCCGCCGGCGAGGATGTTGTCGGTCAACATCATGCCGTCATGTGTGTGTATTTCTTCCCCGGGATTGATCATGCGCAGGTAGCGCTTGCCCTTGGGGTTGATAAGCAAAATTAATTGTCCAGCTTCAAGCATTAGACTTCCTCCTGAATTGATCTCTCGCCCGATTACGGATGAAACAGCATAAAGTCAAGGTCGCAGATAAAGCACCATCTGCGGCGTAAAGTGAATTGCTAGCTAGTTATTCGAGCGTTACAAGACTTTACCCCCGTGGGGTGCTGCGAAAATAGTCACCATATATACCACTTGAGTTTTTTGACATTTAGGCATAAGTGCTTAACTACCGCATTGAATAGAATTTATCTTCGCGCAGTTATTTTTACACATCTCCCGCAAAAATCACAGTTGGAATTAAGAGAGCACGCTTGTTGAATTGACAACGGCGAAGCCCCGACAAAAGTTTTTGGGATTCTTAAACCCTTTTTTCAAAAAGGGTTTAAGCCGCCGGAGGCGAAATTGTTTCGATAAAAATCGCGAAGCGCATCAAATTTAATTGATTTTTTTGCTTCTTGATGAGGCCGTTATGGGTTATAGCTATATCTTCGGACCGGTTTTTTCCGGTAGAATAGGGCGTTCACTGGGCTTGGACCTGCTCGGACGCAGGATTTGCTCCATGGATTGTGTGTATTGCGAAGTGGGCAAGACTGATTTGCTCACCGGTGAACGCGATGTTTATGTACCTGCGGCTGATATTCTTAATGAACTTGAGAAATGGAAGCAGGAGGGGCATCAGCCGCCCGAGGTTATTACCCTTGGAGGACTCGGGGAACCGACCCTCAACTCTGAAATGCCCGAAATTATTCGCGGCGTAAAAAAACTTTTCCCGTCCATGCCTGTGGCCGTGCTGACAAACGCGACCGCCATGACGGACCCCGAAGTGAGAAAGGAATTACAGGAAGCCGATGTGGTGCTTCCTTCCATGGATTCCCTTGTTGTTTCGGAATTCAGGGCCATAAACAGGCCGTGCAAAGGGACCGACCCTACGGCAATTGCCAAAGCCCTGATCGAATTCCGCAAGGAATTCAACGGTAAGATTTTTCTGGAAGTGCTCCTTTCACGGGGATACAACGATTCGGATGAAAACCTCTCTCTTATGAAGGAATTCTGCACCGAACTTGCCCCGGACCGCATTGATGTGGTCACACTTTCGCGTCCCGGTACTCTAGAGAAGGCCGGTCCGGTTGATTCCGAGACCCTAGGCCGCTGGAAAAAGGTTCTTGATGCCGCGCCCTGTAAAGACAGGGATTGCGGACCGGATACCGGCGCAAAGAAAAGGAGCGGTGATGAGACCATAGCCCATGTGCAGGGCGAGGACTCTCACGCATTTGACCGGATTCAGGCTTCTATCATGCGCAGGCCGCAGACAGCGCAACAGCTCGCCGGAGCACTTGATATTCCCTTGGAGAGAGTGGAGCAGGTGCTTACGGAACTGGAAAAAAGCGGCAGACTGCACGTCAAGCAGACAGGAAATGAGATCTATTACGATTGCAGGCTTGACGGAGATACATGATTACAGCTTCTGGGTCCGGAGAAAATTTACAACTTTTCTTTGGATTAGAACATGACAGGTAAAAAAATTAAGAAAAAAGAGAAAATGTTTATCAGCGTTCTCCCCGGTGAACAGGTGGAGGTCGCGCTGACTCAGGAAGGTCAGGTCATTGAGTATTACGTAGAAATGCTCCATCAGGCCAAGACCAAAGGTAACATCTACAAAGGTTACATCCACAACATCGACGCTGCATTACAGGCGGCTTTCATCAACTACGGGGCCGAACGTAACGGATTCCTGCAAGTTGATGAGGTTCATCCCGAATACTATCAGGGTACTTACAAGCTTAAGAAAGGACATCGTTATCCCTTGCTCCAGAAGGTTTTGAAACCGGGGCAGGAAATCTTCGTGCAGGTGGTCAAGGAACCTACCGGCAAGAAGGGTGCTTTCCTTTCTTCCTATCTTTCCATTCCGGGCCGTTACTTCGTGCTTACTCCCGGTCGCGAGCAGATTGGTATTTCCCGCAAGATCGAAGATGAAAAGGAACGCGAAAGGCTTAAGGAACTGATTGATGAGGTCAACCCCGGAGATGGGGTGGGCGTTATCGTGCGTACCGCCAGTAAGGGCCAGAGCAAATCCGCCCTGCGCCGCGATTTTAAATTCCTGACTCGTCTCTGGAATGATATCCGCGAAAAAGGACAGGATGCCAAGCCGCCGTCCCTCGTTTACGAGGAAATGGGACTGGCTGCCCGTTCCGTGCGTGATTACCTTTCCTCTGATGTTGTTGAAATCTGGGTTGATGACAAGGAAACCCTTGAGCAGGTCAAGAAGCTGGCAACTTTGTCGTTTCCTCGCCGTGCCAATCTGGTAAAGCTGCATTCCGATACAGACAAATCCCTTTGGGAACGGTTCAATCTGGTTAAGCAGATCGAGCAGATCTATGGTCGTGATGTCAATCTGCCTTCCGGTGGTCGTCTTGTCTTCGACCAGACCGAAGCCCTGACCGCAATCGATATCAACTCCGGCAAGATTGGCGGCGAGCGCAATTTCAAGGAAATGGCCCTCAAAACCAACAAGGAAAGTGCCGAGATGATCGCCCGCCAGCTCAAGCTGCGTGATCTAGGCGGTCAGGTGGTTATCGACTTCATTGAAATGAAGGACCCCAAGCATTGCCGCGAGGTTGAAAAGACCATGCGCGCCGCACTTAAGGGTGATCGGGCACGTACCGATGTAGGACGTATTTCTCGTTTCGGACTCATGGAGCTGGTCCGCCAGCGTCTGGGATCATCCGCAATTGCGGTTTCCACCGAAGCCTGTCCCTGCTGTGACGGAACAGGTATCCGTCGTAATATGGAATGGCAGTCCATGCAGGCCCTTAAAGAAGTTTACCGCATGCTCAGAAAGCCGGGTAACGACTCCTCACTGGTCTACGAGGCCGAAGAGGAACTCGCTCTTTACCTGCTCAACCACAAGCGCGATGCAATCATCGAGTATGAAAAGATGTTTGATACCAAAATCAACATCGAGATTCAGTGGAACGAATAACTTTTGTCTCCGACGGCCAAAGGGGAAACTTTTGCAAAAGTTTCCCCTTTGGATTCCCCTTCAAAACCTTTCATTAAGCTTCGCAAGTAGCGCGTTAGGGCATTCCTGATATGTCTAAGAGAATATTACTTCATGCCTGTTGCGGGCCTTGTTCCATTACTACAATCGACATTTTGCGTGATCAGGGCTTTGAAGTTTCCGCATTTTTCTACAATCCCAATATTCACCCTTTGCAGGAATACCTGCGCCGCCGCGACGGCTTCCTAGAGGTCTGCGAGAAGATGAACGTAAAGGTCATCGGCAGACTGGATGAGTATGATTCCAAAAAATGGTTCCGCAATGCAGCTTTTCGCGAAGCCAATCGTTGCTTCCATTGCTATGCTGACCGTCTGGAGCGGACCCTTTCCCTTGCCAAACGCGGCAACTTTGATTTTTACACCACCACTTTGCTCTACAGTAAATTTCAGCAGCATGACCGCATTGCCGAACTCGGAAAAGATATGGCCGGGGAAAGTAAATGCGAATTTTACTATTATGATTTCCGCGAAGGCTGGAAAGACGGCATTGAGCGTTCAAAAGAGATGGGTATCTACCGCCAGCAGTATTGCGGCTGTCTGTTTAGCGAAAATGAGCGTTATGAAAAGGAACTTTCTTAACAGCTTGTAAAAATCTTAGCTTGTTTAATTGTTTCTCAATGGTTATCCTGTATTAAGTTATTGTAATCGAAAGCAGTTGGGCTGTTATTTCATATATTTTGACAGCAACAGGGTAAGGTGGACCATGGAAAAACATCTACTGGTTTGTGTTCGTGCGGATTGTACAGCTTCATATGCGGTCAGATTTATAAAGAATTTTTTTCACTCTCCTTGTGATGTGCGGATAACTCTTTTTCATGTGGCTCCCCCGAAGAGTTCATGGAGCAAGGGGGCACTGGTCAAGGGGCGCAAACTGCTTGAAGAGACCCGCAAGTGGTTTATCGATAACAGTTTTTGCGCAGAAAGCCATATCGATATCAAGAGTATCTACTCGCGGGGCAATACCGCCCGTGAAATAGTTCAGGAAGGGCACAAGGGCATGTATGACGCGGTCATACTCGGGCGTCAGGCTCAGTCTGTGCTTGAAGAATTTTTTGATTACAGTGTTGGTAGCAAGGTCATCTGGGAGGAAATTGATTTTCCGCTCTGGTTCTGCAAATGTCCGCAGGAGATTCCGGGTAAGGATGTATTGCTTTGTGTGGATGAAGATGCCCCTTCGCAGAGGATTGCAGATCATGTGGGATTTGTGCTTGGCGATAATCCCAACCACGATATAACCATGCTCCATGTTCATGATTCCAAAGAAAAGGGCGCGGCTACTGTAGAGGATATTTTCGAGATTACCCGTGAACATCTTCAAGGTAATGGCATCGCACCTGAACGCATCAAAGAGCTGGTTGTTGATGGTGATGATGTCGTGAAGGCTATCTTGGAACAAGTTGCGAAAAAGCCTTACGCCGCAGTTGCTACCGGGCGTGGCAAACACGACAAGACCGCAATAGAAAAACTTTTTCCCCGTTCGCTTAGTGTGAAGTTGTTGCATGAACTTGAGGGAGCCGCTCTCTGGATCAGCAGGTAGTTGAGCCTAAGTCTTTTGCTTAATGACGATTGGTTATTCAAGATGGCGAAGCCATAATAAAAAAGTTTGGGATTCTTAAACCTTTTTTAAAGGGTTTAAGCCGCCGGAGGCGAAATCAAATCGCCAAAAGCGTGAAGCGCATCCCATTAAAGGATCTCTATGGGAATGCCCCCCGCTTTTTTTAATGCCCCGCTGTTGCGCGGTGACGGCAGTGAGGCCAGAAACCTTCTGCTCTACATTCATGTGCCTTTCTGCAAACGCAAATGCAACTATTGCGCTTTCCATTCCCAGCCTTTTGAGCAGGTCAGTTTTGCTTGGTATATGAAAACCCTGCTCTCCGAGATTGAGCTTTGGGGCAAGCGGCTCAAGAATCCCAATATCGGTACGATTTATTTCGGCGGCGGTACCCCCAGCCTGATTCCCCCATTTCAGCTTGAGCTGATCATGGATGCCCTGCGTAAGAATTTCAGTTTCACCAAGGGCATGGAAATCACCCTTGAGGCCAATCCTGATTCTGCCAATGATCTTTCCTACTTCAAGGCCCTGTACGATATGGGCATCAATCGGCTCAGTCTCGGCTTCCAGTCTCTAGATGACCGCAATCTTGAAACTCTCGGCCGTCCACATTCCGCAAGGCAGGCCACTGAATCTTATTACATGGCCCGCAAAGCCGGGTTCGGTAATATCAGCATTGATTTGATCTGGGGCTTGCCGCGCCAGAAGGCCAAGGACTGGAACGATGAGCTCAAGGCTGTGGTCCAGCTTAAGCCGGAACATATGTCCTGTTACGGACTGTCCATTGAACCGGGTACTGTCTTCGGACAGCGGGCAAAAGATTTGGATATGGAATTGCCGCCCGACGGGGAGCAGGCCCGTATGTTTATTTACGGGGCCGAGTATCTGGAATCCATGGGCTATATTCAGTACGAGATTTCAAATTTTGCGCGTATGGGGTTTATTTCCCGTCATAATCAGGGCTATTGGGATCGTTTTGATTATCTTGGTCTGGGGCCTTCCGCAGTCTCCACAATCGGGAATCGCAGATTTACTAATCCGCGTTATATGGATGAATACGATGCTGCTGTGCGCGGGGCTTTTGCTGGAGAAGATTTTGAGGAACTCACCGATGAAATCAAAGCGCAGGAGCTGGTTATGCTCTGTTTGCGGACTTCAAAGGGCCTTAAACTATCTGATTACACGGAACTCACCGGACGTGATCTGACCAAGGAAAAAGCGTCTGTAATAGGTGCTCTGCATAAAAACGGGCTGGTTCGCATGAGCGCAGGCTACCTGCGGTTGACCAAGAACGGCATGTTGGTTTCCAATTCCATTTTGGAGTCCCTTGCGTTTGATTAGGGATTGATTAAGGTTCAATCCAGAATTCTATGTCTTGGGACCACCACGCACTGTCCGGCAGGGAAGCGAGAATTTCAATGAAATTGTTAAGGTTGTCGGCATCAAGCCAATAATATCCATCCTCTTTTTTCAGGGATTCACTCAGGTCCATCTTTACGGATGAATCAATTCCGATAATTTTGAAGACCATGCGCCCGAACGGTTCTTCGACTTTGTAGGAGCTTACACCCTGCGCAATGATCGCCGGGAAGAAGCTGGTTCGGTTTTTAGGAAAATTCTGAACATTCATTAAAGGTATGGGGTAGAGCAGGATGGCTTGTCCCTTTTCTGCTGCCGGGTCATAGTTGAGAATGTATAGTTTTGAGGACATGGGCGGTCTTACGGAGAATCCCATTTCATCGCCGGGATTGTAGACCGGCACCATTCCCTGTTTGAAATTGATCCTGTTGCCTCCCACCAGTTTGAAGAGTTTCACCCGTGATTGTTTGGCTGTATTCAGAGATTTTTCCTGTCCGGTGAGTATCGCTGTGATGTCTTCGGTGATCCGGGCAAAGTTTGTTGCCGGCTTTCTGGTCCGGGCCAGTATACGTACCTCTTCATCAACCCTTCGGGAGACAGTTGCAGAACCGATTGTGCTTCCGTTGGCCGGATCAACAGCTTTTGCGGTGATGCGCAGTTTCTTTTTTGAAAGCACGTAGCTGCCCAGCACCAGAACATCCGCCCGGAGATTTCTGCTCATCCATTCCGTGTAATCAACAGAATCGTGCCTGTGTTCATTCATTTCATTGTGCAACCGGGCCAGTTCCAAACGTTCCACAACTGTCCATGTTCGCCCTTCTGTCCTGACCAAGGCAAGTCCCACATATTCAGCAATTCTTTTTCCAAGCATTGATGGAGCTGAATTGCCGTGAGCTTCAAATTCCAGCACCGCAATTCTTTTTCCTGCCAGCAAACCGTTTTCTGCCAGTTCTTCGGCTAGTTCGTCTCCGGCTCGTTCAAGATTGGATTTCCTGTCAAACAAGGAACGTGCTTTTGCCGGTGCGCAGGAAACTGTCAGGAACAACAGCAGAAACAGGCTGCAAAATGCTACAACTAAAGTCGTATTTGTATATTCAGCTTTAGTGCGAACCATTATTTTACCTTGCTCAGCTTTATTTTTTTGTTGCTCGTGATTTTGGGGTCCTGCTCAAGATCAAGGGCGTTCAGTTTTGCCTTGGCGTAGCTGTACGCTTCAACTGAATCAACCCAACCGTTTTTGTTGCTGTCTGCCGGACCCATCATGCCTTGCAGGAAAAAGTAGCTGAATGCGCCCTGCCTGCCCGGTCCGTATTCCTCTGCCGGACGATCTGCGGCAGAGGCGGTGATAAACTGCTTTTTGGCCGAGAGCAGTTCCTTTTTCACCTGCGGCTTGATGAGTTTCATGCCGGATGCGGATTTACCGGAGCCGGAAAAACAGGCATCAATGATGGTCAGGATGTTTTTGTTTTTGATTGCGGAAAACCTTTTGTCCAGTTCTGCAAGAGAGATTGCGGTTCGGGTGTTCAGGCTGTCCAGATGCGCTTCATATGGAATGAGTAAGCCGTCCTTGATGGTAGTCTTATCCGCGGCCAGCAGAGGTGAGCCGTGCCCGGAAAAGTAAAAGACGATCTTTGCTCCGGGGTTCAGCCTTGCTTTACGTTCCAGCCAGTTCAGGCTGTTGAGCATGTTACCCAGTGTGGCTTCGCGGTCCAGCAGCAGCTTGATATGGGCCTGATCGTTTATAAATCCGCACATGCCGGTCAGCATGCGCTGCATTTGTTTTGCGTCATTGGCGGCGAATCGCGGACCGTTGATGGTCTGGTATTTGTGGATACCGATTATTACCGCAAAAGCTCTTTTATTAGGTTTGGCCGTGGGCTTTATTTTGCTGATCTGCAAAACTTCACTTTCCCCGGTTGCACCCTGCATGGCTTCTGCGTGGAAGGTGCTGTCCGGCAGGGGCTGGGGAACGGGAATGTCTACTGAATCATCCCACATGGCCAGAATCATTTTATCTTTGGCCTTATTGATGATTTGTGAGTCCGGGTAAGTGGAACTCAGACGGACCATATTTCCGGTGGCTGCTTCCCGGTTCCCGGCCCGGAAACGCTGCCATTGTTTTTCAACAAGGAATTCAGCAGCCTGATCAAGGTCCGTGCTGTCCAGTAATTTGGATTTACTCTCGGCAAAGGCCATGGCTTCCTCATATTTACCTTCCCGGAATTTGATAGCCAGGCTGAGTCGGGTGGAGCTCTTTGTTTTGCCCATTACCCTGACCCAGCGCAGAGCTTCTTCATTCTTGCCCAGTTTGTAGGCCAGCCAGCCGAGATTTTGGATCAGTTTTTTGTTGGTGTGTTTTTTTTCATATAGCTCAGACCATATTTCATAAGCTTTGTCCGGTCTTTTGTAGCGGTAATAGGCCAGCCCAAGATTGTAGGCAATTTTGAGGTCCTCGGGGCACCATTTATTGGCCTGCATAAGTCCTGCCAGTGATTTTTTGGGGCTTTTTTCAAATCCCGCTACTGCCTTAGCTGCAAACTCCCTTGCAACGAGGCACATATCTTCTTTGGCATAAACCAATGGAGCGGAAAGGAGCAGTAAAATACTGGATATGATAATAACGGTTGAAATTTTTTTCATATCTCCCCCGAGGTCATGGTGTTTGTTGTTTTACCAGCCGGAACCCTTGAAGGTCTTTCCCGTCCCAGTCTTGGAGTTTATAGCGGTTGCCGCTGCGGGCGTATTGCGGCTCGTTTATGAAGCTTCCCCCGCGCACAACGCGTATGTCACTTTTCCCTTTGTAGAATGGATTCTTGCGGCTGTGGTATGAGTATGCTTTGATGTTGTACCAGTCCTCGCACCACTCCATGGCATTGCCCAGCATGTCATATAGTCCGAATTGATTGGGCTTGAAGCTTCCTACCGGGGAGCTGGAGAAAAAGTTGTCTTCACATGGGAACACGGGTCTATCCCGGTCATATTGTTGCTCGGCTGTGCGGTCATTTATGTTGGAGTACTTGCAGGCTTCGGCTTCTGACTCACCCCAGAAGAATCGTGTTTTTGTTCCGGCGCGGCATGCATATTCCCATTCTGCTTCCGTGGGCAGGCGGAATTTTCCATAACCCTTGCTCGATAGCCACTGAGCGAATTTCTTGGCTTCAATCCAATTGATGTAAACTGCCGGGCGGTCGGGAGTTCCCATGGCCTCTTCATCTTCTTCAAAGGGGTATACTTCTTCAGGGTCATATTTTCTGTATTGTGCATTGGTCACTTCATAGCGGCCCATCCAGAAACCATCCACACACACTTCGTGTAAGGGTTTTTCATCAGCTTCCTGTCCCTTTTCATTGTCTGGGGTGCCCATCATGAAGCAGCCAGCCGGAATCCAGACAAATTCCATGCCCGTAGTTGGTTCGGTCCATATCTGTCCTGCTTTGGGGGCAGCCTCTTTTAGCGGTTCCCAGCCTGTATCAATATTGTCTGGGTCAGCCGCTATTACCGGCAGGGCCGATAGTAGAAGAAATGCAAAGGCGATTATGAATGGTTTCATTTTTTATCCGTTTGTTATTCTCTCAGGGATTGCGGACCAGCCGTAGCCCGTTGAGAAGTTCTCGCTCATTTGCTTTGTAGCCTCCTCTGAAAGCTGAGCGCAGATATTCGGCACTGCTGAAGCCGCTTCCGCCACGTACTACCCTGACGGGATTGTCTGTCTTGACTATCAGTGGATTTTGAGCCGGTCCGGGGGGGTACCATTCAAAAGTGTCCTCACACCATTCCCAAACATTGCCGTGCATGTCATAGAGTCCGAATTTGTTGGGACCCAATGTTCCAACGGCTTTAATCGATCCGCTGTCGATGGAGGGCTTAATCTCTTCTATATAATTTGCCTGATCTGTATTGATAGTATCTCCGAAGGAATAGCGGGTGGTGGTTCCAGATCGGCATGCATATTCCCATTCTGCTTCCGTGGGCAGCCTGAATCGTCCCACGCCCCGGCCATTCAGTTTTTGAATGAACTTTTGGGTGTCATCCCAGGAAACTGAGCTCATTGGATATTTCTCGAAACCATCAAAGTAATGATAGTCGGGATCTTTTCCCATGATGGTAACCCATTCTCCATGGGTAACCTCGTATTTGCCCATCCAGAATCCATCCACACAGACTTTGCGAACCGGGCCTTCGTATTCCTTGCGTCCTTTTTCCGATTCCGGTGATCCCATCATGAAGCAGCCAGCCGGAATCCAGACGAATTCCATTCCGGTAAACGGTTCTACCCATTCACGTGAAGGTGTTGCTTCAAAAACCATCCACTTCACATCCACTCCTTTTTCATAGGCGTGAGCATGGATGGCAATTGAAAACGTGCCCAAGAGGACGGTTATGATCAGTATGAATCGTTTCATTAGTGATCCGCTTGATAGTTTGTATACAAGTATACTTCATGCGGAAGAATTTAGGAAGGATGATCAAAGAAAAAAGCCGCCAGCTTCATACTGACGGCTTCTCGTTTTAAGATGATATTAGAGTTTTCGGTTTATCCCAGTTCCTGGTCACAAAATTCCAGCGCAGCCAGCACCGCCTTATCCATATCATAATATTTGTATTGGCCCAGCCTACCGAGGAAGTGCACATTCTCCAGCTTCTCGGCTTTAATTTGATACAGCTCATGCCGCTTGCGGTCGTCGTCCGTATTGACCGGATAGTACGGCTCGTCACCTTGTTTCCATTTCATGGAAAATTCACGCGCAGTTACAGTTTTGCCGCTTTTGTTTTCTCTTTCCGGGTGCAGGTGCTGGTATTCGTGGATGCGGGTGTAGGGTACATCAATGTCCGCGTAATTCATGACCGAGGTCCCTTGGTAGTCATCTACCCCTTCCACTCTATAGTCAAAGCGCAGGGAGCGCCAGGTGAGCTCTCCGTGGCAGTAATCAAAATATCTGTCCACCGGACCAGTATAATAAATGGTGCAATTCTTGGGGGTGATCTGCTTCAGGTCAAAGAAGTCCGCATTTAGTTTAGTCTCAATCAATTCGTGGTCCAGCATGCGCTCGAACACTTTAGTATAGCCGTCCCACGGCAATCCCTGATAGCGGTCAGTGAAGTAATCGCACTCATATGTATGACGGAAGGGCAGCCGGGTAATGATTGAGGCGTTCAGTTCCTTGGGGTCGCATTCCCATTGTTTGAGGGTGTAGCCCTTAACAAATGCCTCATACAGCTCTCGTCCGATGAGGCTGATTGCTTTTTCTTCAAGATTCTTAGGGTCAGTAATATTTTCTTGCGCGCTTTTGCTCTGGATGAAATCTTCCACTTCATGCGGTTTCAAGCTTATGCCGAAGAAGGAATTGATGGTCTGCAAGTTGACTGGCATATGAAATGTGCGACCTTGATAGGTGGTTACCACTTTATGTCTGTAACCGTTGAATTCCGTGAACTGGTTTAAAAAATCCCAAACACGTCGTTCTTTGGTGTGGAAAATATGGGTGCCGTAGCTATGGATTTCTATGCCGGTTTCTTCATTGATATGACTGTGGCAGTTGCCACCGATATGGTCGCGTTTGTCGATGACCAGCACCTTTTCGCCTAACTCTTCAGCAATACGTCTCGCAATAGTACAGCCAGTAATTCCGGCCCCGACAATAAGATGTTTGCATTTTTTCATTATGTGATGCCTCCGGCAAAATAAAGCCCGTAATATCTCTTAAGATACTACGGGCTTATTAGTGTTATGTCGAGTTTGCTGAGAAACTACTTCATATACTTCAAGAACGGGTTGTCCTGCGAGAGGATCAGCTTCGTTTTTCCAGCTCTGAATCCTTTCTCGTAGGCTTCGAGAGATTTCTGGAATTCATAGAAACGCGGGTCTTTACCAAAGCTCTCGGCATAGGTTTTGGTCGCGATTGCATCACCTTCACCACGTAGGATGTCGGACTTGAGGTTCGCATCAGCAAACAGGATGGTTCTTTCCTTGTCGGCCTGTGCCGTGATGCGGGCTGCTGCTTCGCTACCCTGTGAGCGATACTGCTTGGCCATACGTTCACGTTCCGCCCTCATGCGTCCGTAAATTGCACGGGCGTTTTCAGGCGGCAGATCCGTACGCTTGATGCGAACATCAAGGACTTCAATACCGTAAGGCTTGAGCAGGGTGTTTGAGGTGTGGCTTACCTCTTCCATAATGGAAGTACGGTCACTGGAGATGATCTCGATCAGTGTGTAGCGGCCAAGTGCAACGCGAAGTTCCGCGTAGATAATATCATCCAGCCGGGCCTGAGCGCGGGGGATGGAACGCACGGTGCGGTAAAACAACAAGGGGTCGGCAATGCGCCACTTGGAGTAGTTATCCACAACCATGTTTTTCTTGTCTTTGGTCAGGATTTCAGCCGGACGGGCATCATATTCCAGAAGGCGTGAATCAAAATAGATTACGTTCTGGACAAAGGGCAGCTTGAAATGCAGCCCCGGTCCCATGGGTCCGGATTTGGGTTTACCGAGCTGGAGCACAATGGCTTTCTCGGTCTGCTTTACGATATATGCACTCTGCGCAATCCCCAGTACGGCAACAATAATCAGAATTGCCAGGGGAGCGGAACCTTTTTTGAGTAAACTCATATTCTTATCCCCTATTTTTTGCCGGTTTGAATGGGAAGGGCCTTTCCGTCCAGAGAAAGGAAAGGAAGTGTCTTTTGGGCCGCATCATTGGAAAGAATCACTTTCTCTATGCTCGGATAGGAAAGGATGTTTTGCATGGTTTCAAGGTACATACGTTTAACCGTGATGTCCTTGGCATTTTTGTATTCCTTGTACACAGCCATGAAACGCTGGGCTTGACCTTCTGCAAGGCGGATTTTGGATTCCTTGTATGCTTCCGCTTTGTTAACCATGACCGCTGCTTGACCTCTTGCCTTGGGCAGGATGTCATTGCGGTATGCTTCCGCTTCGTTGATGTAACGGCTTTTGTCCTCACGGGCGGAGGCTACGTCCTTAAAGGCGTCCACAACTTCGTTCGGTGGATGCACGTTCTGCAGCTGCACTGCCAGCACATTTACCCCGAGTTTGTAACGGTCCACAATGGTCTGCAACAGATCACGTGTTTCAGTCTGAATCTGTAGCTTACCAGTGGTCAGAGCCAGTTCGATCTTGGTTTTACCGATGATCTCGCGCATGGCCGCTTCGGCAGCATCCTGAATGGTTTTAGGCTGGTTGCTGACTTCGAAGAGATAGTTCACCGGATCCTTGATCTGGTATTGTACGATGAACTGAACATCAACGATGTTTTCATCACCGGTCAGCATGAGGGATTCCTCGGGCACATTGCGCGATTGACCTTGGGTAAAGGAGCGCGAAGAACCATAGGAACGAAAACCAACTTCCACACGTCTAATCTGTGTGACTTTAGGCTTCATGACCGATTCAATGGGAATCGGAAGGTGGTAGTGCGGTCCCGGTGTAGTGGTATCCACGTACTTGCCGAATCTTGTTACCACACCGACTTCATCCGGTTCTACGATGTAGACCCCGGAAAGAAACCAGAGCAGGATGATACCGAGTATGATAAATTTTCCGCCCGGCAGGCCGGTTCCGCGGAGTTTTTTGATAGTGGAGTTGATGTCGTCCACATTCGGCGGTTTCGGAGTTCCCCCGCCGCCTTTGTTCCTCTGCCGTTGTTCCGATAATTTGTCCCAGTCCCAGTTCATGTAAATTTGATAGGTGAGATAGACCGACATATCAAGGAAAATCGGATATGCAGATCAATATGTTAATGAAATAATAACTTCCGCACGAACGTTCTGTATCAGCAAGCAGGGAGAGTTATCCGGCCATCCTGTAACGCGTTAATAAATATGCACAGATTATATCAATTTTCGTTAAAGATAAAACCCTTTCTGAATATTGTATCCTGTTCAGGATGGTTTTATTTGTTGGCGCACTAAATCAAGGAAGTATTTGGCCTCTACATCATCCGGGTCCTGCTGCAAGGCGGCAGAAAAGGCTTCAAGACTGCCGGGTAAATCTCCGTGCTGTGTTGCAATTAGACCTTTGATTACATCAATCTGTGGCTGCTGCCCGTAGTTGTTGCGGATAAATTCGGCTCTGTTTTGCGCATCAGCAAAACTTTCCTGAATTATCATGTTTTTGGCCAGATTGTAGTGGTAAGCGATTTCATAATATTTGTTAAAGGGCTTGTGTCCTTTTTCAACCTTCCAGCCTACCGAAGGGGTGCGGTCGGAGAAATTACAGTAGGAGCAGGCTTCAAGGGGATAGCGAGACCTCCAGAGCACAAAGTCATGGTAGTCGAAATTTTTCAGGTCGTAAGACATGTGGGGACAGCTTGTGAACCCTTCGCTAAGCATGCCTTCTGGGGCAAACCGTTGATATCCTCCGGCACCGCAGCGATGCACGGTCATATCGCGTAGCAGGGCCATGCAATGAGAGTTGCCGCAAAATCTTTTTACTTCCCTTGGTTGGTCGAAGGTTTCCAGTTTGTTGAAAACAGCCTTTTGGGGGAATTCAATCCTTATATTGGGGTTGTCTTCTTTGATCAGCATGGCTATTCGATAGGCTTCTTCGTATCCGCCTAGTCGTTTTTCGATGGTCGGGTAGCGGGAAATTTTAACAAGCGCCATGAGTTTCCAGAGATCTTTGTAAGCGCGCACAGCATCTTCGGAAAGCCAGAAACCATTGCTGGTGATGACCAGGGGGCGTTCGTATCTTTCCCAGATGTGGAAAGCGAAACGGGTGATATCCGAATGCAGGAATGGCTCCCCGCCCATGAGCGAGATGGCTCCAAGATGGAATCTATCATCGTTAAGAATATCAAGGCCGGGGAAATAGTCACTGGCCTCGTATTCCTTTTCCGGGCAGAAAGGGGAATAATTGTGGCACCAGCGGCAGCTGTTGTTGCAATGGTCTACTGTATGTACTTCAACGTATGGAATATTAAACATGGCTTGCTGTGCGGTTGCCTTTTTTATAAATTATAATGTGATACCTGCTGTTAATGCATACTCTCAATCTGGATCTACCGCAAGAATGGGTTGATTTTTATGAAGCCGGAATAGATTTAGGGCTAACGGAGAAATATAATGAAGGAAATAAGAAGAGAAATTTTCAGGGCCTACGATATCCGCGGGGTTGTGGATCAGGATTTTGATGAGCAGTGGGTTGAGCGTTTGGGCCGGGCCTGCGGTACATGGTTTCGTTCCAAGGGTTGGGACCGGGCGGTGCTCGGTCATGACTGCCGCCATAGTTCTCCTGCCTATCAACAGGCCGTGGGGCGGGGGCTTAATAAATCCGGTGTGGATGTTCTTTTCTTGAACCTTATTCCTACTCCGGCATTATATTTTGCAGCGAAAAAACTGGACTACAAAGCCGGGGTAATGATCACTGCCAGCCACAATCCTCCGGAGTTCAATGGTTTCAAGATTTGGGGTGGCGATACCACTATCCATACCGATGACATTCAGGAAATCTACAATATAATGGAATCCGGGAAGTTCGTTGAGGGAAGCGGCGTGGCTTCCTATCATGATATTGTTCCCTATTATATTGAAGACCTGCTTTCCGGTATTAAGCTTAAGCGCCCGCTCAAAGTTGTGCTGGACGGAGGTAACGGGGCCGGGGGCCATATCGCTCTGGAACTGCTCCGTCAGGCCGGGGCCGAGGTCATTCCCCAGTACTGCGAACCGGACGGCGATTTCCCCAACCATCACCCGGACCCGGTGGTTGCCGAATATATGGGAGACTTGTTCAAGGCTGTGGTTGAACACGGTGCTGAAGTAGGTATAGGTCTTGACGGTGATGCCGACCGCATCGGGGCGGTGGACGAGCAGGGTAATCTTATCCCCGGAGACAGGCTTGTGGCTCTGTATGCCCGTGAAATGCTGGAGCGCAAGCCCGGAGAGACTGTGGTGGCAGACGTAAAATGCAGTCATCTTCTTTTTGATGATATTTCCAAGCACGGCGGTGAGCCGCTCATGGCCCGTACCGGGCATTCGGTCATGAAGGCCAAGATGATTGAGACCGGAGCCGGACTGGGCGGCGAGATGAGCGGGCATATTTTCTTTTCCGACCGTTTCTACGGATTTGATGATGGTCTTTATTCCGCCTTGCGGTTGTTGGAAATTTTATCTGCTACTGAGATTCCCCTTTCAAAAATGTGGGATGAATGGCCGCAGACTTTCTTTACCCCTGAACTGCGCGTTGAGTATCCCGAAAAAATCAAGTTCAAGCTGGTTGAAAGGGCGGCGCAGGAACTTGCCAAGGATTATGAAGTTATAAGTATCGACGGCGTGCGTGTTGTTTTTGAAGGTGGTTGGGCCCTTGTGCGGGCATCCAATACTCAGGCGGCCCTGACACTTCGTTTTGAGGCTTCCTCGCAAGATCAACTTTCTGAAATAAAGAGTACCGTGGAAGCCTTGCTTAAGCGGCTGGCTGCGGAGCTTTGCTCATAGTTGCCATTTTTACATGAAAGCAAATACTTGATACCATCGGCCCATGCAGGTAAGCATTTTCTCCTGTTTTTAATTTATCAAGCAGCACAAGGTATGAATCATGGCATTGTTTATAAAACCACATGGTAAGACCGGTACGGAACGGTTTTTCAGAATGATCGGGATGGTTATAATTCTCGGTCTCGTTGTTTATGCCTTCTGGATGAACAACCAGTCTACAATGGAAAAAATTCAGGCCCGTAATGCACTCTGGGACCAGACCAAGGTTCTGGATCGCTCCGAGCGTGATTACATTCAGGGTTTTATAAGAAGCATGCGCAACGAATTCGGGGTCACGGTTCGGATTCAGATCATTCTCGACCCGATCACGGAACAGGAAGTTGATCCCAAGGAGCTTCTGATCGTTCTTTCTCCTCCTCAGCAGGAGGTAGGAATGTATTTTCCCGGTCTTGTGCATCATGCCTTGGGAAATGAATTTATTTCGGAGCTTGAAAACAAACATTTTGAAAATCATTTTGCTGATGAGGAATGGCCCGCATCGCTCATGACTTCCCTGTCTATGATCTGGGAGCGACTGGTTAACGTTGAATCCAAGCAGCCCGTTCCTGAAGTGCACGCAGAGGAAGACGACAGTCAGCCTGATCCTGAATCATCAGCCCACGAGGAATAAAGTAATTAATGTCTAAAAAGAAAATGACCATTTACACGGACGGTTCCTGTCTTGGTAACCCCGGCAAGGGCGGTTACGGTGCAGTTCTCCTGTTCAACGAACACCGCAAGGAACTTGCACAGGGTTACAAGAGAACAACCAACAACCGCATGGAAATGCGTGCGGTAATCGCGGCCCTTACTGAACTCAAGGAGCCTTGTGAGATTATCCTGTATACTGATTCCCAGTACGTGAAGAACGCCTTCACCAAGAAGTGGATCGACAATTGGCAGAAGAATGGTTGGAAGACCGCAGCCAAGAAGCCGGTTAAAAACAAGGATCTCTGGTTGCAGTTTATCCCTCTGCTGGAGAAGCATGATGTGACTTTTCGCTGGGTAAAGGGACATTCCGGGGACCCTGAGAACGAACGTTGTGACGATCTGGCCCGCAATGCGGCCTTGTCCGGTGATTTAATTGTAGATGAGGGAGCTTAATTTGCCTCCGGCGGCCAAAGAACCTTTTTTGGGAAAAAAGGTTCTCTGGACTCTCCAAAAAACTTTTTAGTTTGCTTCGCTTATAGCATCAAAATGCGTACTACTAACAAAGCCCGCAATATCTTGATAGATATTGCGGGCTTTGTTGATGTTTGTATGAATTAGATTACGAAGCGCCGAAGGCTTATTTAACTATATTTGATATATCGTTGTAGGTTGAAGTCTGCTTCACAAAGCGGGGCTTGCCGTTGAGGCTGGTGTCTATGGCGGAAGCATCCACAAAGTCTATGCCCGGTAGGTCGGCATTATTAACTACATCTCCCAGCCTTACTCCTGTGCGTTGCTTGTGTGCGAGGGCCAGTTTGTCATCCCGGCTGGAGGTGTAGACCGTGATGCGTGCTCTGGTGTTATGCAACTTGGGCAGTATCTTTTCGGCAAATTTATTGCGGTTGATGTCCGGGGTGATGAGGATCAGTTCTTTGATGCGATCCATGTTTTCAGAGCTTAAGTCCAGATCTGCAAGGGCTTCGCAGAGCGGTTCGCAGCCCATGCTGCTGCCGATGAGGTAGATATTTTCTGCGGTGGATTTTTCAGCCACTACTTTCAGAAATTCAGTTAGCTGCGGCACAGTGTGATCCGCGCTCTGTTCATCTGTGAGATAATCAAGTTTATCGCCTTGTGCCGGCCAGCTGAAAAAGAGCGGTGCGCCCTGATATTGCATCTGATAGCTCATGCGGGCGGTGCGTTTGGCTGCTTCTATAAAGGAGATGTTGAAGCCGTGTACGAAAATGAGGACTGAATTGTCGGGATTGTCTTCCAGACGTTTTGGCAGGATAGTTTCAAATGAGCGCAGAGGAAGTTGGCGGACATCTTTAATTTCGTATTCGCAGGCCGGACTTAGGCCGTAGGAAGTCATGGTGAAGTGTGATTTCTTCAGGGTCTTAATCTCTTTATCGTAGGGTATGCTGACCGTGCAGGCTCCCCAGCTTAGGGTTCCTTCTTTATTTCCGAAAGCTTTGTCCGGGACGGTGCTTCCTGTTGCTTTGCGGTCAGTGCCGTAGAAAAGTTCAATTTCCTGAAAAGGATTTTCGGTGGTTAGGGCCTTGGTCAGGTCATTGCCCCATTTGTTGATTGTGTCGGTGCTGCTTTTGGAGCAACCAGCTGACAGTAACAGTGAGGTAAGTGTCAGGACAATTGCTGCTGTTCTGAATAAAAATGATTTTTTCATGCCGGAGCGACCTCCTTGAATGCGCTATAAGGATCAGACTTTATGTATAATCCTTATAGCACAATGGAAGAAAGTCGCAACGACAGAAAAAGAAGTGCTACTTGTAGACGGCCAACCAGTTATGGGGAATGGACCAGCAGCCGTCCTGCGCGGAATCTACGAGGGCATCCAGCAAGCGGGCCACCCCGTATTCATTGCAGGCCGGGATATGCAGGTCAGCTGCGGGTAATGCTTCGGGGGCTGCGTTGGCAACCACTGCACTTAAACCCACATGGCCGAACATGGTCAGGTCGTTCTCGCTGTCGCCGATGGCAATGGAGTTAAGGTCAGACCAGTCGGCTTCTTTCATAATCTGCATCATGGCGGAGTGCTTGCCGTGTCCCGCAGGTCCGATTTCAAGAAAATCTTCGGCAGTGCGTACGCAACTCATACCGTGTTCTTCGGCAAGCTTGCGGACCAGTTCGCACTGCTTAGTCTGCTCGCGATGGGAAAATGTCAGGATCTTGATGGCGCTCTTGTCTTCCGGGGTCGGACCGGACTGGGGCAGGGTTTCGCCTACTTTGATGAAGTCATTAAGCTCTTTTTCGTTGAGGTCCGCACGGGTCCAGATGGAATCGCTCACATAAGTGGCGTAGTTGACTCCGGCATCTATGAGAGCATCTTCGATGGCTTTGAACGGTCCTACTGTTTCCCCGAATACTTCCAGCTTACCATTGCGTACGATCACTGAGCCGTTAACCCCAGCATGAGGTGTTTGTTCGCCGACACTGCTGATCAGGTGCGGTACGCTGATCATGTGTTTCCCGGTGATGAGCGAAAAGTGTCCGCCTGCGGTGGTGTAGCGGTTGATGGCGTTTAAGGTCCGGCGATCAATACGCTCTCCGGGCATGATCAGCGTGTTGTCGATGTCGCAGAAAATCCAAGGCAGGTTTTTTCCCTGCATACAGGCTATTGTCTTAGCGAAGTCCTGTTGGTTGTTACGGGTGTAAGGCAGGGTTTTGCGCGCTATGGCCGGGGGCACGGAATCTACGCCGAACCTGCTCTCAAGTTCAACTATGCGTTGCCCTACAGAATATGATTCCCCAACAGGGGAGGTCCTGAAATCACAATAAGCCACGGCCTTGTGGATGGGGCATTCATAGTTGGGGCCGGGGAAATTGTCGTAAATCTTCTTGATTTCAGGCAGGCTCTCAATCTCAACCGGGGTGCTGGAATGCCAGAGCACGGCCTGAATTAAATCTTCCGGTGCATTGCAGTGGGCGAGGTAAGCTGCTCCGTCAAGAGGATGAAAACCGGTTTTGCTCAGCTTTTCGGAGTAGCCCACATCATGGAAAAGGGCTGCGGTTACTATTTTATCCGCTGTTTCCGCATCATAATCCATTTGTGCTGCAAGCCTGCGGGCAGTGCCACTGGCCTGACGCATGTGGGCCAGTCTGGTTGAATCTGCCGGAAAAAAGGATGCCGCCAGTTCATCGGTCAGGTTTTCGGAAACCGGGCCGAGTGGTTCAGGGAATATTTTTTTCAGAATAGAAGATATTTTCACGGAAAGCTCCGTTTGGGCTGGTTGATGATTCATGGCTTAATTAGGTAGTCTTTGAAAAGTTAAAGTCAAGTAACATTTGGGTTGTTGAAAGATAAAGGCCGTTTGGAAATTTTCCAAACGGCCTGAAATATTTATATTTGCGTTTTCGGTTCTATTTAACTTTTTTTTCAGTTTCGAAAACAAGCTTGTCAAAGACCCCGTTGATATCAAGATGGGTGGTATCTACGATGATAGAATCTTCAGCGGGTTTGAGCGGAGCCACCTTGCGGTTGCGGTCCTGATCATCACGGGCGCGAATCTGCTCAATAAGTTCTGCCATGTTTGCGGACTTGCCCATGTCTTTTAGTTGTTCGAATCGTCTACGTGCCCGCTCTTCAAGATCGGCATCTAGGAAGAATTTACAGGGGGCCTTCGGGAAGATGACTGTACCCATATCACGGCCTTCAGCAATAAGCGGGGTTGTTTCACCGATGTTGCGCTGGGCGATTTTTTGTAATTCGCGCACAGCCGGGATTTTAGCCATGTTAGAGGCCCACATGCCCACAGTCTCGGTGCGGATTTCGTCAGTGAGCGGTGTTCCGTTCAGACTGAGGATAGATTCAGAGCCGCTACCTGAGAGGGTAAATTCAAGTCCTTTAAGGGCTTCTGCAAGTTTGTCCGCATCCCAGTCCCATGAACCTTCGCCCAGTTTCCAGGCTGTTCCGCGGAACATGGCCCCGGTATCAAGGTAAGCGATCTCAAAGTGGTCGGCCAGACGTTTGGCAAGGGTGGATTTGCCGACCCCGGCCGGACCGTCAAGGGTTACGATAAAGGGTTTGTCCATTAAAGGACCTCCTTGAGTGTTTTCAGAAAAATTTTGTTTTCTTGGTCAGTGCCCATATTGACCCGGATGTACTCGCCAAGGCCGAAGCTTTTAAGCGGGCGGACGATGATGCCCCGTTCCAGCAGTTCTTGGAAAACTTCCATGGCGTCACGGGAGGGCTTGAACATAATGAAGTTGGCTTGAGAATCAAGTACCTCGCAGCCCATTTTGCGGATTTCTTCAGTGAAAAGTTTACGTCCGCGCAGGACCACATCCATGGTTGTCTGGAAAAATGCTTCATCTTCCAGCACTGCGATTGCTGCTTCTTCGGCCAGTAGATTGACGGTAAAGGGGGCGCGGGCACTTTTGATGTATCCGGCCAGTTGCGGACTCATGATGCCGTAGCCGATACGCAGTCCGGCCAGACCGTAAGCCTTGGAGAAGGTGCGGGTCAGCACTATATTGGGAAATTCGTCGAGCAGGCCGCGCATGTCGTATTTTTCAGCGGGGCGGGCAAACTCGATGTATGCTTCGTCAATGACCAGCAGGGTCTGTTCGGGAATGGAGGCAGCCATTTCACGCACTTCATCAACAGTCACAGCCAGACCGGTGGGGTTATCCGGGGAGGTCATGAAGACGATGGCGGTCTTTTCGCTCACAGCTTCCGTCAGAGCCTTCAGGGGCTGTTTGTGGCCTGCATCACGGGGAATTTGACGGAAATTGATGGCGCAGAGATGGGACATGAGCCGATACATGCTGAAGCAGGATTCGTAAGTCAGCACTTCATCCTGTCCGGGATTGGCCTTGATGCGCACAAGCAGGTCGAGGATCTCATCCGAGCCGTTACCGCTGATGATCTGCTCTTCAGACACGCCTGTGCGTTTGGCAATGGCTGCGTTTAAGCGCGGATTGCCGTTGTGCGGATAGCGGAAGACAGATGGAGCGTGGCGGTTGATGGCTTTTTGGGCCATGGGAGAAGTGCCCAGCGGGTTTTCGTTACTGGCAAGTTTGATGACAGTATCGAGACCGTATTTTTCCTTGATTTCTTCGATGGTCAGGCCCGGTGCATAGGGCTTTGAATTCATCATATCAGAGCGGACTTTAATGGCGGACATGCTGGAATCCTTATTTGAATTGATGCGCAGTGCGCTTTAATTATTTGATTTCGCCTCCGGCGGCCAAAGGAGATAATCCCCTTTGGAATCCCTATCGGGCTTCGCTCTTGGCGCAGTAAAGACAGGTACAAATTTAAAAGGAAGGCACGGTTTTATTAGTTTGGAACGGGGGATTTGTCAAAATTAATGCTGTTGACATGAGATAGTCATGGAAGTATGGATTTCCAAAATAAGTGATAATTCTTTTAAGGAGTTTTTATGTTTATGAGATCATTGGAGATTGTGCCGCACGTTGCCGACAACGGGTAACAAGCTGGTAGCAGAATGATCTGGTTCTGCCTTGTGCGGAACACCCACTCCATCTGAGGAGCTTTTCTGTTTCCTTCTCGGCTTACGCCGTATCGGACCTCTATTCAGAGTTCCGCCTCTATTGCTGTTCCCAATTTTTGTCGGTGACATACCATTAGCTGTTATTCATGACCTGTATGTATCGTTCAGGTTGTCGGACTCTTGCATCCTTTGCATGCGTCCGTAGCCTGATACATAGATTTAAATGAACATTGCTTGATGCATGACGGTTTTGTTGTGTCTGAACTGTCATGGGTCAGGTTATTAATAGATGGTAATACCAATGAAAATTTTTTACGAATTAGCAGAATGTTTCTCCAGCGATAAGAACCTTAAAGTTTTGGGCTGGGATGAGTTTTTTCATGAAAATGCCAGCGACACAGAAGTTCCCGCCAGAGTTGTCAGCGTGAACAAGGATCTGTTTGCCCTGAGTCAGGGCGGTAAGGATTTGCAGGCCACGCTTTCCGGCAAAGTCCGTTATAAAGCAGGGGTGCCGAACTCAGAGGGATTGTTCCCGGTTACTGGTGATTGGGTGCTTGTCCGGGATTCAGTCATTACAAGGGTTTTGCCGCGGCGTAATACGTTATCGCGCGGTGCTGCCGGGGGACGCGGAAAAAACAGTGACGCAGCAACCGAAGAGCAGATTATGGCTGCCAATCTGGATACTGTACTCATTGTTTGCGGTCTGGATCGTGATTACAATGTCCGGCGTATCGAGCGCTATCTGACTCTTGTTTATAACTGCAATCTGTCTCCCGCAATAGTTCTGACCAAGGCTGACCTGCATGAAGATCCACTGGGCTGTGTTGACGAGGTGGAGGGAGTTGCTTTCGGTGTTCCTGTGCACCTCGTTTCTGCTGAGGATGAAGTCGGAGTTTTAGAACTGGAGCAATATCTGTCTTCGGGAAAGACCGTATCCATGATCGGTTCATCAGGAGCTGGTAAATCTACGCTCTTAAACAGGCTGTATGGCGAATCCGTGCAGCAAACGGGTTCAGTCAGCCAGAGTGTGGGTAAAGGCAGGCATACCACTACCGGACGCGATTTGATCATCATGCCGCAGGGCGGGATGTTGATAGATAATCCGGGGATTCGCGAAATCGCTTTTTACTCGAATGATGGCGGGGTGGAAGATGCCTTTGCGGATATCGAGCAATATGCCCGTTACTGCCGTTTTTCAGATTGCGACCATCTAAATGATCCCGGTTGCAACGTGCTGAAGGCGGTCACGAATGAAGAACTTTCTGCTGAACGGCTTGAAAGTTATTACAAAATGAAGCGTGAACTGGATTACCTTTCACAGAGGCAGTACAAAACCGCTGATCGGGTGGAAAAAGAACGCTGGCGCGATATTGCCCTGCATATAAAGAAGATGAAGAAGACAAGGAAAAAAGGCTAAGCTCAGCCCCCGTCCAGCCATGGGCGGGGGCTTTAAAAGTTAGAACAAGGGAAGTTTTGAATCAACCCCGCCATAATTTTGAGGTGTGGATTACACGTATGATTCTTACCTGTGTGGAAATTCTGTAAAGAAGAAAATACGGCAGATCGGGGATAACCAGTTCTCTGCGCTGAGGTAAAACGCTTTGTCTTCCAGAATGGGGGAATTTCTCTAAGCGTGAAGTGGAATTAAGTAACTGTGTAATTATTTTCAGGCCGACGTCTTCTTCGCCTTTGTCTTTGAAGTATTCAAGAATGGAGTCCAGATCTTTTTCTGCTGATTTGGACCATATTATTTGCATTTTGCGCCAAGCTTGTTGAATTTAGCTTTTATGTCGTCATGGGTTGTGAAATCCCCGCGCTCGATATCTTCTTCTCCCTGCCGTGCTTCTTCAGCATACCAAGTGAGATATTCAAGATAATGGTTAACAGCATCCTTTATTATGCTGGAGCGGCTGGCACCAAGCTGATCGGCCATTTCTTCCAGTCGGATTAAGGTGTTCTCATCAAATCTGGTGCTAATCCCTTTCTGCATTGTCTTTCCCCTTGCTGATTTCGTATCACAATTAGTAATACAAGATAGCAAGGTCCCTGTCTATGGCAGCCATGCCAAAATAAATTCCATTTATTTCAGAAAGAATAAATTCAGCCCTCCGTTTATGGCAGCACCACTTGAATAAATCCTGTTTATTAAAAAACAATGAAGTTAGCCCCCCGTTCATGGCAGGACGGGGGGCTTTTTGAGGTTAGTGAGGTCGACCTTCAGACCGGGGTGAGGGTCATCCGGTCAGTTATGAGGTTATTCTTAGGAGGGTCTAATAGTCAGAACCGGACTCTTGGCGGACTTAACCACCTTTTCAGCAACGGAACCGAACAAGATGCGGTCAATGCCTGCACGCCCGTGAGTTCCCATGATGATCATGTCCGCGTTCTCGCTTTCGGCAATGGCGAGAATTTCTTCAGCCGCATAGCCAGTGACGACCTTGCCGTTGGCAGGTACGTCCTTGAAGTTTTCAGTGATGAACGTATTCATTGTAGAATCTGCGCCGGTTACAATTTCACCGACAAAGTTTTCAATAGAACTGGGGGGCACGTGGAAGCCCACATACTGGTCCAGTGAAGGTGCCACGTAGAGGCAGACGATTTCAGCATCCAGTGTCTTTGCAAGGGTGCTTGCGTATTCTGCTACAACGGGGCTGTGATCCGAAAAGTCCACTGCACAGAGTATCTTCTTGATTTCAGCCATATCCATACCTCCATAATTCAAGGGTGGTGCGTGGAAAAGAAAGTGCATTCATAAAATTTCTTACTTCAAATATTATCCGATAATTGCCACCATGGACAAGCTTTTTCTTATACTTTATCCTGAAGACGGAAAAAAAGTCTCGGTTTAGTGCATAGTAAGCAGAATGTGGCATTCTTTTCCGAGTACCTAATGATTATAAAGTTAGTTAAATCGGCTAGTTGGTTAAGATGCTATGCTTTGGCAAGGTCTTTGCAAGGTCTGAGGTGAAACCAAAGGCTGAGGAGTAAAATATGAAGATAAGTCCTGAACAGATTGAAGCCTTAAAGCTGCAACAGCAGCAGGAAAACAAGGCAAAGAAGGTTGACGGGGCAGCGTTCGGCGAATTCCTTAATAAGGAAGTTCAGCAGGGCGGCGCGCAGCAAAGCGGCGCAGCCTCCGCACCGCCGGTGCCGGGTCTTCAGGCCATGAATCCCCTGTTGCAGGTGCAACAGGCCGCTCAGGTTCAGCAGACCGCACAGGTCAGCGAAAATGAGTTTGTCGGCAAGGTGGAAGACCTT
Organism: Marinifilum sp. JC120; assembly: GCA_004923195.1. NCBI lineage: Bacteria > Pseudomonadati > Bacteroidota > Bacteroidia > Marinilabiliales > Marinifilaceae > Marinifilum > Marinifilum sp. JC120. Next base: position 116,291 of record RDSB01000011.1, read on the forward strand.
TTCGGAAAGCTTGAAAGTTACGCGCAGCAGCTCGGTTCCTCTGGTGAGGGCGGGTTGAAGCAGGCTTATTCGACTCTTGAAGGCATTCAAGGTGGAGTTGAGTCCCTCAAGAAGGATTGGCCCGGCGTACAAAGCGAGAATCCCGAACTCGGTTCCATCGTATCCGAACTGGAAACAGTGGCCGTGACCGAACAGATCAAATTTAACCGGGGAGACTACGTATAGTCGCTCATACGTATCTCCCCGCGTAAGATTCTTTCTTACGCGAGAAAGCCGCACATCCTTTTGGATGGGCGGCTTTTTATTTGGCAAAATAGATTCGTTTTCTGTATATTGATCGATAACTGACGGTCTCTTTTGGCTTTACTTATTAGATAGATCGTCGTGTGTGTTTTTTGCAAATAAGGATGCACGATATATAAAAGAAGCCCCCTGCCTCGTGAGAAGCAGGGGGCTTTCAATTTCGGTAAACCGATACTGACTAGTCTTCGGTAGTCAGCTCGCCGGTTTCGCGCTTAACGTCTGTGGCAATCTTGTATAGGAATGTCAGAGTAAGTGCGCCGAGTGCGTAAACCATGAATGAAATCATGAGCTCTTTACCGGTGGGCCAGTAAACAGTGACTTCATTGAAGGGGTTCGGTGTTTGACCACCGATCAGCAGGCCGAGACCCTTATCAATCCAGGTTGCAATAACGAGGATAGCGAGGGACCAGGGCAGCAGCTTCTGGTTGTAACGCAGTTTGGGCGGAATGAGCAGCGCGAGGCTAACGATAGCGAAGATCGCTGCAGTCCACATCCAGGGCACGAGCTCGGTATGGCCGTGTTCACCTGCGAACAGGTAGACCAGAGAGTGCATGTGTCCGGGCATATTGGAGTAGAATGCGGTGAACACTTCAAGCATGAAGAAGAAAACGTTCACGCACATTGCGTAAGTGATAATAGTTGTGAGCGTACCGATTGCGGCTTTGCCCGGCTCGTATTTGGTGATCTTGCGAACAACAAATACAACGAGGAGCAGAATTGCCGGTCCGGAACAGAACGCAGAAGCCAGGAAACGGGCAGCCAGAATAGCGGTGAGCCAGTAATGGCGGCCGGGAAGGCCTGCGTACAGGAACGCGGTAACGGTGTGAATGGAGAACGCCCAAATGATGGAGGTGTAAACCAGAGGCTTAACCCAACTGGGGTGAGACACACGCTGACGGTCACACTCAAGGCAGGTCCAACCGATAACTACGTTCAGGATCAGGTAACCGTTCAGTACGATCATGTCCCAGAACAGGATAGAGTTAGGAGTCGGATGGAATATAATGTTGAGCATGCGCTGAGGCTGTCCGATGTCTACGATAATAAAACCGAGACACATGACAACTGCTGCGATAGCCATGAATTCACCCATGATTACCATGCCTTTGAACTTCTTGTAATGATGGAAGTAGTAAGGCAGTACGATCATAACACCGGATGCGGCGAGACCGACTAAGTAGGTAAACTGGGCAATATAAAAGCCCCAGGCAACATCGCGGCTAAGACCAGTGATGGTCAAGCCTTCCTGAAGCTGTCCAATGTATGTGCAGAAACCGGCACCGATGATGAGCAGCAGGAAACCAATCCAGGCCCAGTACTTCGGTCCGCCTTTTAGAGCTTTTTCGAGCATATCAAGCTTCCCCCCTAGATGATGTAGTAAACGCCCGGCTCGGTGCCTGCGGCAGGTTTCCTACGGATGGTGAAGTTCTCACGCAGAGCCTTTCTCACGTTGGAGTCAGGGTCTTGCAGATCGCCGAAAACAATAGCGCCACCGGATTCTTCCGCACATGCGGGCATTTCACCCACAGCCAGACGTTCAACGCAGAAGTTGCATTTTTCAACAACACCGCGCATGCGGGTGGGGAACTTCTTATTGATGTTGTCCATATCCAGATGAGGTCTGGGGTCCATGAAGTTAAAACTACGTGAACCGTACGGACAAGCAGCCATGCAGTAACGGCAACCGATGCAGCGATGGTAATCCATTGCTACGATGCCGTCGGGGCGTACGAAAGTCGCCTTTGTGGGGCAGACGCGTACACAGGAGGGATGCTCGCAGTGGTTACAGAGCAGGGGGAACCTGCGTTTTTCCTGCGCTTCGGAGGGGAAGTTATTTTCCTGTTCGGGGAATACTTCTCCGTAAGTTCCGCTCCACAGCCATTTGATGTCCTGATTGGAATCAATGCTAGGCACGTTGTGGATGTGGTGGCAGGTTTCAGCCAGAGCTTCAATTGCTTCTTCAGTATTAAGTTTACGGGTGTCAACAACCATTGCCCAGCGCTTGGCTTGGAGATGGTTGGAGTTCACTTCGTATTGGGCTCCACCGCTAGATCCACCGGATGCCATGACAGCGGTGGGGGCGATGCAGAGTCCGGCAGCGGAGAGGCCTGCAAACTTAAGGAAGTTTCTTCTACTCTGTTTCATTATTTAGCCTCCTTGGGAGGTACGTGGCAATCCCAGCAGTAGGGAGTTACACTCGCATCAACGTGGCACTTGTCGCAGAACTGTTCCTTGCTGGTGTGGCACTGCATACAGGTGTTTTGAAGGCTGATGGTGTATTTATCGCCTTTAGCACTGATGTAAGTCCTTTTGCCTTCGCGAAGAGCCATATCTCTCCACTCATCAAGAAGCTTCATGTGGTTCGTACGCATGTCCTGAGTGGGAGCAACACATACTTTAGCGTTCTTGGGCAATTCTACCTTGGGTTCTTCATAGCTTCCGCCGATGTTGAACCAGAAAGGCATGGATACCAGGCCAAGGAAAATGACCAGACCAGTTATGATTTTTCCACCATAATGCATGAGTTACCCCTCCTTACCGGGCAGAGGTTCCATACGCAGGTCGGTTTCCCTTTCCTTTTCGCCGTCCATGATGAGGGCGTTACCAACCAGTTCGTGTACACCGCAGACGTCAACGCCGGGTGCCCAGTAGTTGGCAAGAGGAATTAAGGTCGCACGGTCAATAGCACAGATGCAGGAGAGCATGTTTACACCGTTCTCATCCTGAACTGTTTTAAGCGCGTTACCGCGAGGCAGACCGCCACGCATGCGAATTTCCATGATTTCGTCTGTGTTCAGACCGGAGCCACCAGCACAACAGAATGTTTGCTCGCGAATGGTCTGTTCAGGCATTTCGTGGAAGTTCTTAACAACGTTCTTGATAACGTAACGAGGCTCGTCCAGGAGGCCCATGGCGCGCGCAGGGTTACAAGAATCGTGGAATGTTGTGATGATATGATCATTTCTGCTGGGATCAAGCTTAAGCTTGTTATGCTTCATCAGGTCAGCAGTGAATTCTGTGATGTGAACCATCTTGGTCTGACGTGCGTTTTCAAACACGGTACCGGTGATGGGGCTTTTGGGAACTTCAAGGAAGTTCGCGGGGCCGTTCATGGTATCCATGTACTGGTTGATAACACGCCACATATGACCGCACTCACCGCCCAGAATCCATTTTGCACCGAGGCGTTCAGCTTCAGCGTACATCTTGGCGTTCAGCTTCTTCATCATGTCCGCAGATGTGAACAGACCGAAGTTACCGCCTTCAGATGCGTAGGTGGACAGGGTGTAGTCAAGACCGATGTGATCGAAGAGCATCAGGTAACCCATGAAGGTGTAGATGCCCGGATCAGCAAAAACGTCACCCGAAGGAGTGATGAAGATAACTTCATGACCCTTTTCGTTGATGGGAACGTTAATACGTTTACCGGTGATCTCTTCAATATCGTCAACCATGAAGTCGACGATGTCTTTGAAAGCGTGAGGCTGGATACCGAGGTGGTTACCTGTACGGTTACAGTTGGAAACCGGCTCAAGGATCCAGTTGATGTTCACACCGCAAAGGTGCAGCAGTTCACGTGCCATCATGGTTACTTCCGCTGTATCGATGCCGTAGGGGCAGAACAGGGAACAACGGCGGCACTCTGTGCACTGGTAGAAGTAGATAAACCATTCTTTGAGAACATCTTCGGTCATAACTCTGGAACCTGTCAGGGTGCTCAGAATTTTACCGGCCATGGTGAAGTCCTTGCGGTAAACGGAACGCATAAGTTCCGCACGCAGGACAGGCATGTTCTTGGGATCACCGGAACCGATGAAAAAGTGACACTTGTCTGCACAAGCACCACAACGAACACAGATGTCCATGAATACTTTCAGTGAACGATATTTATCGAGTCTTTCCTTGAAACCTTCGTGGACAATGTCCTGCCAGTTTTCAGGAAGCTTCCAGTCCACGTCAGCGGGATTCCACTCACGGGGGTTGGGGAAGCCTAGATACTCGAGTTTTTCCGCCTTGGCGGGATAACACCAATTACCCGGGGATGTATCCACCGGGGTATCCATCCATCCAGTGGATGGCGGCGTATAATTAATGCTTTTAAAAAGCTCATCAGCTTTTGGGAGGTCAGCCATGTCAACTCCTCATCAAAAGGTATTTTAAGGTCTAAGAAACATTAAGTCTTCAAAAAGACTCTATGATTCTTTTTCCACCGGGAGACCCGCTTCAATCATTGGTTCCCTGAAATCGTCTTCGTAATCCGCATAGCTGTGAGGCTTGATGTTAGGATCGTTCCAGGGGTTCTCATGATGCTTGATACGGGTATCGTTAGGCATGTTTCTTGTCGGAGACAGGAATACGCCGCCCGCGTGCATCAGTTTGCTGAAGGGGAAGTAAACCAGCAGCACGCATACGAGGAAAAGGTGGATGTAGAACACCACACTGATTCCTGCGGGAATGACGGGGCTGAAGGTTACAAGACCCATGGTCAGCTTCTTGATGGCGATGATGTCCACATGTGCGAAGTAGCGCATGTAGATGCCGGAAAGGGCGATGCCGATGATGAGAAGCAGCGGAAAGTAATCGGTTACCAGAGAAATGTATCTTACTTTCGGATCTTTGAGTCTGCGGCCGAGGAGAAATCCGAGGCCGGTGAGAATCAGGAGATCAGACATGTAAAGTCTGGGAACACCGATCTGCATGATGCCGTCAAGAAATTCTACGAAACCGATACAAGCAGGAACGGGTTCGAAGAAAAGTCTCATATGCCTGATCACGATGAGCAGGAATGAGTAGTGGAAGAGCAGAGAAAAGAGCCACAGCCATTTGGATGAGGCGTAACTAACTCTTCCGTCCTTGAGTTCTACTGATGTATTCCTGAAAAGGGTACGGAAACAGCAGACTTCAAGAATCATACGGATAAAAGTTTGGCCCGGAGTCACGGGGTTGTCAAAGCGGTCATGCTTGATGAAGTCCAGAGACTTCTGCTGTCCGCCCGTGGTCGGGATACTAAATGGAACCGGGCTTTTGGCCCAGCCAATAATCCGGCTGGCAAAGCCTGCCAGAAATACGGCAACTGCTACATACGGTAGCATCGTGCCGAACAGTCCTGCCATGTGTGCAGATCCAACTCCGAAGAGAGCGATAAGCACCAGGGCAAAAACTAAAACGAGTGAGTACAAAGCGTTCATCTACCTTCACCTCGCTTATAACGTTTGGCTTCCGGGGGAAGCCGGCCACTACACCTGTCCGGCCCCTTTGGCCGAAGCGTCCTCGATTTTGTTGACCCGCCGAAGGAGCATATGATGAGATCTTTTGACCTCTTCAATTCTCATTTGCGCAATCAAGTCCCTATTCTTGGTATAGATGTCGAACGCGATAAGCCCCAGATTATCAATCCGGGTCTCAAACGCGAGCAACTCATCAAGTTTGCCTTCACTTTTTAGTTCCTCCATGAACTCGTCTCTCAGGAGTTTCTTGAAAAGGAAGACAAAACTTAAAGCTTTAGATGGTGCAAAGTCCTGAACTGTTCTTATTTTGACCAGCTCATCAAGGGAATTTGCAAGATCGTCGGCACTTTTCCATTCAAGGATCAGGTCAAAAAGTTCCCCTGCGACCTTTTTAATGGTGACCCCGACAGGATTTGTGAACCGATCTTTATTAGATCTCCATACATCCTGAGTTTCCTTAGGATAAGAAGAAAGAATCATTTCGTACCATTTCTCTGTCAGGTCTTCTCTTCTTTCCGACAATTTCTGTACAAGGCTCATGTTAACTACCTGTATTTGTAACAATAACAGATTTCAGGCCGCTGCAATAATTCTTGCAGGGTCCGGAAATTAAGGGTGATTTTAAGAAACCCAAATGTGAATTCTGTCACACTGTGACTAACAGGACGATATTCCAGATACCTAGTGATTCGTCAAGGGGTTTTAGTCCTTAGTCCGGCTATCAGATGGTGTGAAAATCATTGTCAAACAAGGGGTTCTATTATCTTATATGAATGCTTTCTTACAGATTCTGAAAGAAAGGTTGCTCATTATTGGTTGGAGCAACCTGCTTTGATTCTTACCTTTGTTGACAATAGAATGATATGACACCCCGTCCCTGTGAAGCTATAATCATATACGGGAAGGAATGTAAAATGTCGGAACTGTTAAATTTGTATCCGCAAGGATGCCGCAGGGCGATTTTTATACGCCGCTATAAGCGTTTCACTGTCGAGGCCATGCTTGATGGCGAGGTTGTCGGGGTCCATACAAATAATACCGGGTCTATGCTTGGTCTGCTGCGCGAGGGGCAGGATATTTATATTTCCCCGGCCCAGAATCCCAAGCGGAAACTTAAGTGGACCCTCGAGGCGGTTATGCCCTTTGGCGAGATGATCGGAGTTAACACATCGATTCCTAACAAAATGTTACAGCTTGCTTTTGAGGCTGGGCAGCTCCCTGAAGCTGAGGGATATACATCCCTCAAGCGCGAAGCCAAAGTAGGTAAGAGCCGCCTTGACGGGCTTTTTATAGATGATTCCGGCAAGCTTCCCGATCTTTGGGTGGAGTGCAAAAATGTAACCCTTGTGGAAGATGATGTGGCCTGTTTTCCTGATGCTCAGACCGAGCGCGGTCGCAAGCATCTTATGGAACTTATGGATTTGGCCGCAAAAGGCGACCGTGTTGCACTTTTCTTTTTTGTGCAGCGTAATGATGGTAAATGTTTCGGGCCCGCAGATTTTGTCGATCCCGAATATGCAGAGCTTTTTTACAGGGCTCTTGATGCCGGGGTGGAATGTTGGGCTTATGAGGCCGTTTTAAGTGAGCGAGGCATAGGGTTGGGAGTCAGGATGCCGCTGGTCTCTAAGTCGCCAGTATAGAACGGTTAATTTTCACCGGGATTGTGTTCGCGGCATAGTTTGAAGTATTCTTCAATGAGTTCTTTATCCAGCCAGTGGGTGTAGTATGATGCGAATATTTCCGTAGCATTGGTCTGTTCTAAAAGTTCATTGAGTTTGCGAATCATGCTGTAGCCGAATTTATTCTGAGGCGCACCGAAGTATATCGGGGTGAGCGGCGGCATATTTGCTACTTTGTAAAAAATGAGTTCTTGACTCAAGCGTGCATATTTAATTTCAACAGGAAATCCGAATGCTGCATCTACTCTTTTTCGTTTTAGCATTTTGAGAACGCCGAGATGGTCCGCAGATGATCTGACCATGAATGTTTGTCCGTAGTTATATCTTTGTATTATTTCATCGATTGCGCCGGAGTAGGAACGTCCCGAGTTGATGCCGATGCGGAATTTCTTTGATTTGCAGAAGGCTTCAAGATCTATTGTGCCGTCCTTGAGTATAAATGGGGTGTACTTGTTTTTGTCCGCCCGGTTGAAGATTATCCCATTGGAAAATACGAAATAGCTTGGCCGTGATGTGTAACGGACAAACTTTTCTCTTGCCGTGGTCCTGAAAAGAGGTGTGATTATGCCATGGGTTCCTCTTTTAAGTTCTTCAAGTATGCGGCCATAATTAGCTGTTTTAAAAGTAGAATTGTTTATAGCGAGATGTTCAGAGACATACTGGATGATTCTGTTGTCAATTCCGAATTCTTTGTCCGGGCCTTTGACTATGGCGTATGGCGGGAGGTCGGGCTGAAACCAGACTAAAGGTTCCGCTAAAGCAACAGTATTGCCGAACGCGAGAAACAGGATGAAGAGAATGAATTGCAGGTAGTGTTTTTTTGCCATTTTTCACACTGTGTTTTAGCTTGTCTAATGAGTGGCTATTTCTAGTATACGCCACTGTGGCATAATTTGTATAATATTTTTGTAAGCAGAACAAACGTGGAAAGCCCCTGCATGCGAATATTCGCATGCAGGGGCTTTCCGGCCTTGACGGTGTTGAAAAAGGGCGAGGCGTCCGGCCGGGACCGGGTTAATCCCGGTCGGACGCCCTAGGAGCAGGATGCCGAAATTTTAGCCGGGAGGGTGGAGCTCCCGGCCAGAAACCAGACTCGGAGTAGCTTGCAATCTGCTGGTAGATGCAATTGGTACGGATTCGACTGACTTTGGACGTAATCCGTACTGTTCGAGCTGTGTATGATGAGATTTATGTCCTGCTCTCGGGTTGTGCGGCTGAAGCGGTCTCCCGCTTTCTTTCTTCCTTGCGCACAGTCCTTCGCTCTATGGCTTCTCTGTTACGTCTGTGATCCACGCCTGTTTCAAGGATCAGTGGTGGAACCGGGGATGGTTTACCGTTCTCCCCCATGGCAACAAAGGTCAGATAGGCAGAATTTGTATGCCTTATCTCGCCGGTTAATAGATTTTCAGCTTCAACTCGGACCCCTATTTCCATGGAGGTCCTGCCGACCATATTCACGTTGGCATGCAGGTTGATCAACTCTCCCACATAAGCTGGCCGCAGGAAATTCATGCGGTCAATGGATGCGGTTACTACTGGTTTGCGCGCATGGCGCATGGCGCAGGTGGCTGCAACCAGATCCAGTTGTTTCAGCAGTACTCCTCCGTGAAGGTTTCCCGCAGGGTTGGTGTCCTGGGGCAAGACCCTGTAGGTCATTAATGTTCTGCTTTCGCTGATTCTTTTAGGTTTCATAGTGGCAACCCTGATCTTTTTGTGCTCTGACGTGCTTTTGTAATACGAAAAGTTTACATTTGGTCATACATAGGTAAAAACTATTTTATTTTACCATATTCGACTCTGGCTTCCCATATCATTTTGGCAATTCTCTTCCCTAAGTCCAGTTGCCTTGTCTTGATCAGGGCTTCCGCAGCGTCGCGGTTGCCGTCCTGCTTTAGCAAAGTGGCAGATTCAAGGTCTCTGAGATAGTTCTCAAATTCCCTTATCAGTTTGGAAAGATTCAGAGTTTCCAGTTCAAGGGGAACTCTTACGGATTTAACTTTTCTGCTCATTTTGCCTGTTTTACCTGTTGTGTTTGAAAAGATCTTACCGTTTAAAAGACAAATGTCAATACATTTGTATTACAATATGAAACTAAGTAAGCATTGGAGTCTATGCAGTTACAAACCGTAAATGAAATTTAATAGATCTCAAAAAGAAATACAATTGTATTACAATTGTAAGTCAAAAAGAGGACATAAAGTAATAGTTAATAAGAACTGGTAGTTAAGAGTTTTGGGGGTGGGGTAAGGCTGTTTAGCTGTTATTCAAATCTGAAGGATTGTACTTCCGGGCTGCTGGCGGTGATGAGTGCCGGAAAGATAATCAGTGCACATGCCGGGTGATATAGCAATGGAGAGAAGAATCCGCAGACGACAGTAGCGGTAAGTAGGCTGGTCAGCATGTTTGAAGGAAAACGTTTATAAAAGAATGTTCCGGCGGCGGCCACAAGGCATGGTCCGGCCAGCCCCCACGCGCTGAGCAGGTGCAGCCAGAATGGCAGGATATGAAACATGTATATGCCGGAACCGGTCCAGACGTGCTGCTGTCCGTGCCAGATGGTCCACAGTGAGGCCGGGACATTAAGGGGCAAGGGGACGGACAAGGGGAATCCGCTGATAAGCAGGTCCGGATTGTTGGCAAAAAGTTCCAATATTGAGAACCATAGCCAGTACGAAGGCAGGTCCTGTCTGTTCATAAAGGTCATTTCCTGAACTTGCAGGGAAAGGTAGTTAAAGAAAAGTAGGCAAAGAATGAGCAGGAACTTTTTCAGTCCGCCCTTGGGGCCGGAAATGAGCATAATCAACACAGCGGCTATGGCTGTGTCCCGACCAAGAGAGCAGAAGATCCCGGCAAGGATCAGTAGCCGGGTTAGTTTGTTGTTTTCGGAATTATGCATGGTAGCGCACAGTCCGACCAGAAGAATTGGTCCTGTAATGCTTGAAATGCCTGAGAATGAAGGCATAGCAGGTTCGTGCATAATAAAAAAGCGGATTCCGAATTCAGCGCAGATGAGTAGTGCCAGCCAGCTGGACCAGAAGGATATTTGTTTGGTGCTTGGTGGCGCAAATAGTTTTATCCAGAGCAGGGTTACCAGTAAGAAAAGTAGTGGCTTGCCTTCCATGAGCAGTGGGAGCTGGTCAAGTAGCGGGCGGGTGAATTCAGCAAAGCATTTGAATGAAATCCAGGTGATGAGCAGGGCAGGTATTCCGGCCTTGAACCAGATTGGAGCAACGCTGTCCTCGTCACCGCGTAATATCTCCAGCAGCAGGCCCAGTACAGCTAGTCCGGTGGCCATTATTTCCGCCAGATTGCCGGGGACAGCATGACTACTCAAGCTGAAGGCTGCCATGGTCAGCGGCAGTCCCAGACTGAATAGGGCTAGGGGAAGCTCCGAGGCTGTGAGGGCTTTATTGTCTGAACTCATTGGCAATTGTGTTACATGGATATGCTTAGGGTTAGAAGAGCCGGATTTAAAAAAACGATTAATTATTTACGTCCGCTGAATCTGAAAATCAAACGGTTGAGGTAGTTGAAAGGGAAAACAACAGGTTTGGGTATTCTTTTGCGTTTAACCAGCAGCAGATCCAGTACGTGGGCGGTCGGGTACTTAAAGCCTAGAAAGTTAACGCATCCTGCGCAATAGGTAACCATGGGGGCTCCGGTTTTCTGTGCTTCGGTAATCCGTTTGCGTGACCAGTATTTGGCGTATGCCTTTTTATAGAAATGGGTTGCTCCGCCCTCGCCGCAGCAGAGGGTCTTTTTACCGTTGTGTCGCATTTCCACAACTCTGATACCCAGTGACTTCAGTAGGGTGCGTACATGCTTGTGCATTTCAGTTTCATCACGGATCACGCAAGGGTCATGGACAGTAACTTCTTTTATGTTTGGCCTGACCGGAATAAATTTCGAATATTTCAACCTTTTATAAATAGAAATAATCTCTAGTTTTGAGTTGGATTCCTTGAAAGTGACATGACAATTGGGACAGGCGGTCAGGATTTTTTTTATTCCTTTACGTTCCAGCCTGTTTATGAGTCCTGAGAGGCCTTCCTCATGCCTGCTTTTTAGGCCAAGCATTTTGGATGGTTTTGAGCAGCAGTTAAGGACCAGTCCTATGGTCGGGTCTTCCCGCTTCAAAATTTTGTAGGCAATTCTGGTGGCATCAGGGTGCATGGCCGGGAGAGTGCAGCCCGGGAAAAATACGGTTTTGCAGTTGTCCGGGATGAATTCGCCCTTGAATGGGAAGCGTTGACCGAGCCGTTCGTAATTCAGAATCGGCTCGTATTTGTCCAGCCTGAAAATAGCATTGGTCTGAGCGTGGTTACGCAACTCTTTGAACATGCGGTCCGGTTCTGCTGCCACCGGACAAATGGCCGAGCATAGTCCGCAGGTGGAGCAGGCATATGAGCGTACTGCCACGTTGTCTGCATCTTCATCAGACGAAAGTGCCCGCAGGGCGATCGAGACAGGAGAGCCGCTTTCAGCAAGAAAACGGCATTGAGTCATACACTTGCCACAGTCTATGCATTCATCGGCTGTGTGCTGTAATTCTTTTTTTAATTGCTTTGATACTGGCATAGGCGCCTATGAAGACTCTGGCCTAAAGTAGTTGGCAACCCCAGATCTTCACCCTTTTATTGACGTATTCAGTGCACTTCCCTTTGATACGCACTTTTACGCCAGGCTTAAGGTTGCTGACCACCGGAATTTGGTCTTCGGTAAAATGACATATTACTTCGGCGGTGAAGTTGGAAATTCCCTTGAGTCCCACGTGCAGGTCGCCGAAACCTTTTGTGGAAACATCTACTATTTCGCCGGAAACTTCAATTACTTCATTCTGATACTTGCCGCTGGCCATGGTGTTGTTTTCAACAAAGTCGATGTAAAGCTTGTAGGAGCCTACATGTAGCTTTGACTGCGCCAGCATGACTTCGTTGGCTATACGGGCATGCCAGGCTCCAAGTGTTTCTTTTTTGTGCGGAGCTACATTTTGGTGCGCTGTGGGGCCGATTTTGAGATTTTTTTGCAGGTCGACCCGGTTGTTTAGCTGTCCTGTGGAATCGAAAATATCAGCGACAACTTTTCCCTCGTTTGAAATGTATATTTTAGATCTCAATCTCCCCATGGGGTCAACAAGATGAAATTCTTCCGCCTTGACGATGTTGGGCATTTTCAATCTCCCTAAGTTGCATAAATAAAATTATGTAAGAATATACAATTAAACGGTTCATTGCCTAAAAAAGCAAGTAATATTGCAAGTAAATTTTCCTGAGTGTACGATAAGTGTTTGTGATTTTCCAAAAAGTTGATATGAGTCTTCTCTTGACTTGGGTAAATAAAAGCCTTAACAGACAATCCCTTTCTTTACGCAATCAGCATCAATCGAGGAAAGGTGGAGCTTTTGAGATTTTTGCGCGTAAAAATGCTTAGCCGGCGGAGTAAGAGAATTGTTCGACAGCCTATCAGATAGACTTTCCGAAGCCTTTAAGAATTTCAAGGGGCAGGGACGGCTGGATGAGAAAAACATCCAGGCCGGAATGCGTGAAGTGCGCCTTGCTCTTCTCGAAGCAGACGTTAACTACAAAGTCGTTAAAGATTTTGTGGAGAAGGTAAAGGATCGTGCTCTCGGGCAGGAGGTCCAGAAATCACTTTCTCCCGGACAGCAGGTAATCAAGGTCGTTAACGAGGAGCTTACCGAGCTTCTCGGCGGCGAGCAGGAAGGGTTGCAGCTCACCAAGGGCAAACTTTCCAAGATCATGATGGTCGGCCTTCAGGGGTCCGGTAAGACTACTTCTTCCGCCAAGATTGCTTTGTACTTGCGGCGCAAGAAGTTTAAGCCCTACCTTGTTCCTGCTGACGTCTACCGTCCCGCTGCGATTGAACAGCTACATGTGCTGGCCAAGCAGCTGGATATACCGGCTTACCCGTCCACAACGGAAATGAACCCCGTGGACATCTGTCGTGACGCTATGGTCAAGGCGGAAGAAGCCGGATGTGATGTTCTGCTTTTCGATACAGCCGGACGACTGCATATTGATGAACCCCTGATGGATGAACTTGCATCCATCAAGGAAGAATGCACTCCGGATGAAATCCTTTTCGTGGCGGACGCAATGACAGGGCAGGACGCTGTCAATGTTGCCTCCACTTTTGACGACAAACTTGATGTTACCGGTGTAGTCCTTACCAAGATGGATGGTGATGCCCGAGGCGGTGCGGCGCTCTCCATCAAATCCGTCACTGGTAAATCCGTTAAGTTTGTCGGTGTGGGTGAAAAGCTTTCCGAACTTGAACTCTTCTACCCGGACAGGGCCGCTTCAAGAATTCTCGGCATGGGGGATGTACTTTCCCTGATCGAGAAAGCCCAGTCTGTGATGGATGAGGGAGAGGCTGAAAAGCTGACCGAGAAATTCCGCAAGGCCGAATTCGACCTTGAGGACTTCCGCACCCAGATGCGCAGAATGAAGAAGATCGGTTCCATGGGTTCGATCATGAAAATGATCCCCGGACTCGGCGGGCTTACTAAACAGCTTGGCGATATGGAGATTCCGGATAAGGAACTGAACAGGATAGAAGCCATCATCTCGTCCATGACCATGGAAGAGCGCAGGCGGCCCAAGCTTATTAATCCCAGCCGTAGGCAGAGGATTGCAAAAGGTTCCGGCGTGAAACTTGAAGAGGTCAATCAGATGCTCAAGAATTTTGAGCAGATGAGCAAGATGATGAAGAAAATGATGGGCGGCAAAGGCGGAAAGGGCAAAATGCCCAAGATGCCGAATCTGCCCGGAATGCCCGGACTTGGCGGCGGCGCAGGAATGCCGGGAATGCCCGGTATGGAAGGGTTGGAAGGTATGGAAGGAATGGAGGGTATGCCTCAGCCTTCTAAGGCCAAGAGTAAGAAGACCCTTCAGGCCCGCAAAAAGAAAAAGCTTAAAAAGCAGGCTCGCAAGAAAAAGAAGAAATAGTTTTTTTGTGGGCATATGCTTGCAATTTATTAACGAACCACTTAATTTAAGATTATATGGGGGAAAGTAGACAATGGCTATTAAACTTAGATTGACCCGTATGGGCTCCAAAAAGCGCCCTTTTTACCGTATTGTAGCAATTAACAGCGAAACCAGACGTGACGGTCGTCCTTTGGACTTCTGCGGTTATTACAACCCTATGGTTGAGCCTGTTGATGTTAAAATTGACAAGGAAAAAGTAGAGAAGTGGCTTGAGAGAGGCGCAGAGCCTAGCAATACTGTTAAATCTCTCCTCAAAGCTAATTCTTAGGGTTCGTATCTCACCAGGTTCGAATTCTTCTTCACTACTCACGGTACACACTCGAAATCAGAAGCGGAGGTTGTTGGCATGTTGAAGGATTTAGTAGAGTACATCGCGAAATCGCTTGTTGACAATCCGGATGAAGTAGTTGTCACCGAAATCGAAGGGGAGCAGACTTCCGTAATCGAACTTAAGGTCGCCAAAGAAGATCTTGGTAAGGTTATCGGTAAGCAGGGCCGCACCGCGCGTGCCATGAGGACCCTGCTCGGTGCTGCATCAACCAAGGTGAGAAAACGCTCTGTTCTGGAAATTCTGGAATAAGAGTCCTCGAACCTGACCATACCGGCAGGCTGCTATGGAAATGCTTGTAGTTGCCGAGGTGGTCAAACCACATGGTCTCAGGGGGGAAGTTTGCATTGAATCTCATGCGGACTCCCCTTTTCTCTTCGACGAGGTTCCCTGTCTTTATCTGGCAAAGAAAGGGCAGAAGCCCCGTCGTTTTGTTGTGCGCTCCTCACGGAAACACAAAGGGCGTGTACTTATTACCTTCAAGGGTGTCGAAGGTCGCGATGAGGCTGAAAGTCTGCGCGGCATGGAGATTCTTGTGCGTGAAGCTGATCTTCCCGAAACCGGAGAGGATGAAGTTTACATGTACGAGCTTGAAGGCATGAACGTCGAGCTCGAAGACGGGACTGTGGTTGGCACCATTTCGGACTTTATTCTTGCCCCCGGGCAGGAAACATGGGTGATTTCATCTTCAGAGGGTAAGGAAATTCTTTTTCCCGCTGTTGAGAAATTTGTTTTGTCTGTTGATCTGGAAGCGGAGAAAGTGGTTGTAGACCCGCCCGAAGGGCTGCTTGACATCTACCTCGCCGACGAAAGTAAGAAAGATAACGGGAAGAAAAAGAAATAGGGCAGAGTGCCGCTTTTTTGAATTAAAAGGCTGAATATAGTGAAATTTAATCTGGTTACACTCTTTCCGGAATTCTTTGATTCCCCGCTGTCTCACGGACTCATGGGTAAAGGCGTTGAAAAGGGCATAGTCTCTTTTAATAAGGTCGATCCTCGTGAGTTTACAACAGACCGCCATAAATCCGTTGACGACCGTCCCTATGGTGGCGGGCCGGGCATGGTCATGTTTATTGATCCCATTGCCAAGGCCCTCGATTCCGTAGGTATACGTCCGTCAAAGGAAGGCGGATGCCCCAAGGGTAAAAGGCTGATCATGCTTTCGCCCAAGGGTAAACCCCTGACCCAAAAGCTGGCTGTTGAACTTTCCAAGGAAGAGGAGCTGACTCTCGTCTGCGGAAGGTACGAAGGGATTGATGCCCGCTTTGAAGATATTTTTCCCGTTGAAACTGTCTCCGTAGGAGATTTTGTGCTCAACGGGGGTGAAGCCGGGGCCATGTGCCTTGTTGAAGCTGTAGCCCGCCTGCTGCCGGATTTTATGGGGCATTCCGAATCCGGTACGGAGGAGAGCTTTTCTTCCGGTCTTCTGGAGTATCCGCACTATACCCGTCCCTCAGAATTTGAGGGATATTCTGTGCCGGAAATCCTCTCTTCAGGTAATCACGCCCTGATCGAAGAATGGAGGAGAACGAAGTCTCTGGACGAGACCTTGGAAGGGCGTCCGGAGCTTTTAGCTGAAGCTGAAGGGCTAAAAAAAGATGATGTGCGTTATTTGCGCACAATACCCCGAAAACGTTTGGGAAAAAATCTTTATATGGCTCTGGTGCACTATCCGGTGCTAAATAAATTTGGAGAAAAGGCCGCCGTTTCTTTGACAAACCTCGATATTCACGATATGTCCCGCGTTTCCCGCTCGTATTCACTTAGTGGATTTTTTGCGGTGACTCCCATCGAGGATCAGAAGAAACTGGCCGAAAGGATTATTTCTCACTGGACCTCGGGACCGGGTAGCAAGTTCAACCCGGACAGAGCCGCAGCTTTTTCCAAGGTAGGTGTGAAAGATTCCCTGCAAGATGTGGTGGAGCATATTGAGTCGGGAACGGGTAAGAAACCGATACTGGTGACCACCAGTGCACGGGGGGCAGGCAGCACGACCATGAACAAGGTTCGTGAGATGCTGCAAGACGATCCCGTCCTGCTTGTCTTCGGTACCGGTCACGGGTTGGCTCCCGAAATTCTGGACATGGCCGCGGGCAGTTTAAGACCTATCCGCTTCATGGACGGATACAACCATTTATCAGTAAGAAGTGCGGTGGCGATCACGGTTGACAGGCTATTGGGAGACGCCTGGTAGAGTCCGCCTTCGGGTGCCGCATAAGAATTTATATAAGGAGTAGCGAAATGAGCAACGTAATTGCAAACATCGAACGCGAACAGATGCGTATTGATATGCCCGCTTTCAAAGCAGGCGACACTGTAAAGGTACACCTGCGTATTATCGAAGGTGAAAAGGAACGTATCCAGGTTTTCCAGGGTGCTGTTCTGCGTTACCGTAATGGTACCACTAACTCCACCTTCACCGTCCGCAAGATTTCTGACGGTATCGGCGTTGAGCGTGTTTTTTCCGTACACTCCCCCTACATCGAGCGTGTAGAGGTAGTTGCTGAAGGTAAAGTACGCCGCAGCCGCATCTACTACCTGCGTGGCCTTAAAGGTAAGGCAGCACGTATCAAGTCCAAACAGGCTTGGTAGGCCACGAAGCTTTAATGCTTCGCGGATTCTCCCATCGGGCCTCCGGTCCGGCATGGGAACGCAAAATTGTGTTGAAAACCGTCATTCCCGGACTGAATCAGTTCGGGACTGGCGGTTTTTTACTTTTTTAATGCCTCCGGCGGCTTAAACCCTTTTGCAAAAGGGTTTAAGAATCCCAAAACTTTTTATTAAGGCTTCGCCACCTATGTCTGAAAATATGTTGCCGGGGATGGAAACACAGAGCCTCATTACTGCTGGTATCGATGAAGCCGGGCGCGGTTGCTTGGCTGGTCCTGTCGTTGCCGGAGCTGTTATTCTGCCCGAAGAATATGATTTGCCGGGGCTGACTGATTCTAAAAAGCTTGATGAAGCTGCACGGGATCGGCTGGCAGTTGAGATCAAAAAGCAGGCTGTGTGTTGGGCTCTTGGCGTAAGTCGCGCACAGGTGGTGGACAAGATAAATATTTTACAGGCCACTTTCAGGGCCATGGGCCGTTCTGTGCTGCATTTGAGGGTCAAGCCTCAGCGTTTGATGGTTGACGGCAATAAGGTCATCCCTGCGCCGTATTTGGGCGGTGTCTCCGGCTTTCGGCAGGAGGCTGTGGTCAAAGGTGACCTGAAGATCCCGGCTATTTCGGCAGCATCCATTCTGGCTAAGACTTTTCGGGATAAGCTGATGGTGCAGCTGGCAAAACGTTATGCGGCTTATGGATTTGAAATTCATAAGGGCTACGGCACCAAGGTGCATCTGGATGCCCTTAAGGAACATGGTCCCTGCGCGGTGCATCGCATGACTTTTAAAGGCGTCCTGCCTGAGAAAACGAAAGCTAAACAGGAGCGCATGTGTCTGCCCGGCATTTAGCTTTCGGACAGGCAGGCGAAGATTACGCAGCCCGTTTTCTGGAAAATCGCGGATATTACCTGCGCCAGCGTAATTGGCGTTGGAAACAGTGGGAACTGGATATAATCTGTGAAAAGGGCGATGAACTTATTTTTGTGGAAGTGAAGACCAGAGCCGGACGCAGCACGCAGTCCGGCATAGAGGCGGTGACTCCGGCCAAGCGTAAGAAGCTGGTCAAGGCCGCGACCCGCTACCTTTCGGCATTTGATCTCTGGGAGAGGCCCTGCCGATTTGATCTGGTTATTGTGAACGACGACGGAACCGGCTTTAGAGCGGAACATATAGAAAATGCATTCGACCTCACCGACTTTATGGGTGGTGGCAACACCGCTTGGCAACCTTGGTGATATCACCGAGCGGGCCAAAAAAATTCTGGCCTCTGCCGACCTCATTTTTGCGGAGGACACCCGCCGCACAGGCAAACTGCTCCAGTCGCTGGATATCAGCGGCAAGAGCTTTGTCAGTCTGCATGAACACAATGAGGAAAAGCGAATTAAGAAAGTGCTGGCCCACTTTGACGAGGGTAATGACGCAGCACTTGTTTCCGATGCCGGAACGCCGCTTATGAGCGATCCCGGATACCGGGTGGTTCGGGCTTGCCGTGAACATGGTGTGCGAGTGGTTCCCGTGCCCGGTCCCAGTGCTCCTGTTACAGCCCTTTCCGGTTGCGGCTTGCCGCCGTATCCGTTTTCCTTTCTCGGTTTTTTGCCGCGTAAGGAAGGGCAGATGCGCAGACTCTTCGATGTTTACGGACAGACCGGGGCAACAATTGTATTTTTTGAGCGTAAATCCCGGTTGCGGGAGACCATGCATCTGGCCTATGAAACCCTTGGGAACCGTGAGTTTTCCATTTGCCGTGAACTGACCAAGGATTACGAAGAGTTCATCAACGGCAACCTTGAAGACTGGGAAGAAGTCTCCGAAGAACTCCGTGGCGAAATCACGGTGGTTGTCGGTCCTCCGGTGAATGAAGGTCCTGCCTCTGAAGAAGACATCTTCAGGCTGATTGATGCTGAAATGGAATCCGGGGATAAGCCCAAAGTTATTGCCAGACGCATCGCCGAAAAGGTGGAAGGCTGGACAGCTAAAGCGGTCTATGAAAAGGTAACTGAAAGAAAGAAAAGGACTTAGCAGGCTTGCGATTAACGGTGGCGAAGTCTTATTAAAATTTCTCTGGACCTCGGAGAGCCGCCGGAGGCAAAATCTGTATAAATAAAGCGCGGAGCGCATCAAATTAAAATGGATAAAGCAGCAGAAAAGAAACCATTAGGTCTGGCCTTTGCCAGATGCTTTCTGCGTTCTTATTTTGTAGGAGCGGGATTCAATACCCGCGGCTTGCAGAATATAGGCTTTTCCTACGCCATGCAGCCCGGGCTTGAAGCCATTTATGATGACCCGGCAGAGCTTTCCAAAGCCCGCAGACGGTATGTGAAGCATTACAATTCGCATCCCTTCTGGGCACCGCTGCTGGTTGCGATATTTCTGTCTGTTGAAGTGCAGATCAGGGACGGGAGATTTCCGGTCCAATTGCTGGATAAGTTGAAAAATACAACCAGCTACACACTTTCTGCTATCGGTGATTCGGTTTTTTCCGGCAGCGGCCTGATCTTTTGGGCTTTGGCGACAGTGAATATGTTGCTGGCTGGTCATCATGTGCAGGCTATGCTACTCGGTTTATTGTCGTTTGCTGTGCTGCAATCTTTCAAGGCGTTCACCTTCTGGTCCGGTATTAATAAAGGGCTGGGATTTCTGGATGAACTCAAGCGCTGGGACTTGATCAACTGGGGAGAGCGGCTTAAGTTTGCCAACGGCTTTCTGGTTTTACTGATCTGGTTTCAGCTTTGGCCCCGTCCGCTACACGAATTTGAATGGTACGGGGGGACTGCGGTTCTCGGAGTGCTCGGCTGGCTGGTTGCCACCGGGAAAATTGCCCGCGAAATAGTGGCTGTTCTGGTCGTTGTTATCGGACTGCTGACTTTGCATATGCTGTGATTTTTTCTTTTGAAAAAATAAGATATAAGGATTAATGAGAAATGACTGAAGAGAGCGCGCTTCGCGAAGGAGCCCCGGCAGGCGGGGAACCAATAGCCCGGACAGTGGTTGTAACCAACCAGTTGGGGCTGCATGCCCGTCCGGCGGCTAAACTTGCGCAGGAAGCCCAGAATTACGAAGCGGACATTATGGTTGTCTGCGAATCTCAGGAAGTAGACGCCAAAAGCATCCTTGATGTGCTTACTCTGGCGGCAGCGCAGGGCAGTGTCCTTGAACTGCGGGCTGACGGCTCAGATGCCGCAGCGGCCCTTGATTGTCTTGAGGAACTTTTTAAAAACAGATTCGGCGAGGAAAAGTAAGTGGCCAGAGCGGTCGTCAACGGAATTTCCGTCTCAACAGGTATAGCCATTGGCAAGGCCTTTTTTCTTAACCGCAGCATCTCATCCAGACTGCCGAGGCAGACTGTACCCGTCCATATGGTGGAAGGTGAGAAAGAGCGGATGAAAAAAGGATTCAGTGATGCCGTGGAAGAGCTTGCAGCTATCCGGGAGAAGGTGCCCGAAGAGCTTAAAGAGCACCAGCTGATCATTGATTCCCATTTGATGATGCTCAAGGACCCCAAACTTCAATCCTCGGTCCTGAAATATATCGATGATCTCAAGATCAATGCCGAATGGGCGATGGACAAGGCCGTAAATGACCTTGCAAAAGCCTTTGGAGCCCTTGAGGACATCTACATTCGTGAACGCATGCAGGATGTGCGTCAGGTGGCTTTGCGCGTGCAGGCCAAGCTCATCGGCGGTGAAGCCAATCTGCGACCTGTTGAAGGGCGCGTTGTACTCATGGCCCATGACCTGACCCCGGCAGATACCATTGAGCTTGAAGTGAATAAGCTCATGGCTTTTGTGACCACTCTTGGCGGTAAAACCTCCCATACCGGTATTTTAGCCCGCACCCTCAACATCCCCGCTCTTGTGGGGGCTGAGGATCTGGAAAAATCCGTTGTGGACGGAGATCTGGTCATCATTGACGGTCTGTCCGGAAAGATTCTGGTTGATCCCACTGATGAAGAGCTGGAACATTATTACACCCTTGAGACCCAGTTTGACGATTACCAGCGGACCATTATCCGCGGTTGCCAGCTTCCGGCTGAAACAGAAGATGGCTACCGGGTGCAGGTTAATGCTAATATTGAACTTTTCGAAGAGGTTGCGGCCGTTATTGACAACGGCGGCGAGGGCATAGGTCTGTTCAGGACCGAATATGCCTATCTGAACCGTACCGACCTGCCCACTGAGGACGAGCTGGCTGAAAAGTATTCGGAGCTTGCGGCCATTATGTCGCCGCGTCCGGTAACTCTGCGTACTCTTGATCTCGGTTCGGACAAATTCATGTCCCATTTCGGTGCTCTTGATGAAGCCAACCCGGCTTTGGGTTTGCGGGCCATGCGTTTTTGCCTCAAGCATCAGGAGCTTTTTAATACTCAGCTCCGGGCCATGCTCCGGGCCAGTGTGCACGGAAATGTCTCCATGATGTTTCCCATGATTTGTGGGCTGAAAGAAGTTTTGCAGGCCAAGAGTGCTCTTGCCCGCGCGCAGCAGGAGTTGCGTGATGAGGGCATTCCTTTTGACGAAAACATGCCCATCGGGGTTATGATTGAGCTGCCCGCTGCGGTCATGATTGCTGAAATTCTGGCACAAGAAGTGGATTTCTTCAGCATCGGAACCAATGACCTGATCCAGTACAGTCTTGGTATTGACCGTACCAACCCTCATGTTTCTTATCTTTATCAGCCGCTGCATCCGGCGGTGGTGAGATCTATTAAGTACGTTGTCGATGCCGGACATCGGGCCGGTATCGGGGTCAGCCTCTGTGGTGAGGTGGCATCAGATCCTTATTGCGTACCCATTCTTATGGGTATGCAGATAGATAGCCTGAGCCTTACTCCACAGGCCATTCCCGGCATCAAGCGTATTCTCCGGCAGCTGAATATGCAGGAATGCAAGCAGTTGCTTAAAGATGTACTCGGCTGCCGTACTGTAAGCAGAATCAACCGTCTTGTTACGGACAATATTTATAAAAAGTATCCGGAAGAACTGACCTTTTTTGCGTCTCTTCTGGATAACGAAGAGATCACAGGTTAATTAGAAATCATGGCTAAGAAGAAAAAGAAGAGTCCTTCCTCAATCGCGATAAATAAGCAGGCCCGTCGTAATTACGACTTTGTGGAAACCCTTGAAGCCGGTTTGGTGCTTAAAGGGACCGAGGTGAAGTCCCTGCGTCAGGGGCAGGTCAGCTTTAACGACGGATATATTAACTTTAAGGAAGGCGAAGCTTGGCTGATAGGCATCCATATTGCTCCTTATGACCATGCCGGTCATACTCAGCATGACCCTGATCGCCCACGCAAACTGCTGTTGCATGAACGCGAAATAGAACAGTTACAGGCTAAAAGCGAACAGAAAGGCTTAACCGTTATTCCGGTTAAGTTATACTTTTCAAGAGGGAAGATTAAGCTTGGAATAGCTCTTGCCAAAGGGCGTAATGTTCATAACCGTAAGGAAGAGCTTAAGCGTAGAGATATCGCAAGAGATACGGCTCGTCAGCTGGCTAATTACTAGCCGACCAACGAGCCGTATAAAGTTCTCATCCACCCCTTGCCGGTAGGTGGAGAAAGCATGATAAGGGTATGGTAACCTTAGTCCGTCAAGGAGCGGACTTCGACTGTTTATAAAACAGTCGTATTTATCTTACTGGAGACCGGAAACGAGAATGGTGAAAGCCATTGCTGCACCGACCCAGAAAATTGTTTTAACCATTCCGGTTACGGGGTCGAGTTTCTTTTCGCGGCCAACTTCGCTGTTTTCAGGGGTGAAAATCTCAGTCATAAATGCGCTGATGCTACTCATGGTCGTTCTCCTGTATGCGTGATCAAGGTTATAAAATCACGTAGTCAATGAATCATTATTGCCTGCTTTCATGTTTTCAATCCAATGGGAATACTCGAAGACCCTGTTTAATATTTTTAATAGCCTTTGTTCGAATTTTTAAATGATGTAGGTAAATGGCCAGAAAGCATGGAATTATATCAGATTAAGACATTCGTGGTGGTGGCCGAAGAAGGTAACATGACTCGTGCTGCTAAACGGTTGCACGCCAGTCAATCCACCATCAGTCTACATATCAAGTCCCTTGAAGAAGAATTTGACGTGCGCTTGTTTCTGCGCACCCCCAAGGGTATGCAGACCACAGCTGAAGGCAAACTGTTGCTGGAAAAAGCCCGTGATATTTTAGATTCCGTTGAAAAATTTGAATCCGAGGCCCAGAGCATGAAAGGTGAGCTTTCGGGTGTCGCACGCGTGGGTTTGCAAACTTCACCTATTTATCTCAGGACTCCGCAGCTTATTAAATTGATCAAGGAAGAGTTTCCGGGGTTGTCCGTGCGTCTGGTGCAGATGCCCACTTGGACAATCCGCAGTGATATTGCCGCCCGCAAGCTTGATGGCGGCTTTTTTTATTCCAATTGTCCGCCCGAAGAGGTGGATGGCATTCTGCTGGAGAATACCATATTGCACGTGGTCGGCCCGGCTTCATGGCGTGACCGCATGGCCGATGCCGGTTGGGAGGATCTATCCAAGCTCGACTGGATCTGGACCCCGGAGGAATGCTCTTTCAACGTCAAGCTCGAAGAAACTTTTTCCTCCCGCGATCTTGAAGTTTCCAAGTCCATGATTGCTGACAGCGAAGATACCCACAACGCGCTGGTCAAGTCCGGTAACGGCATTACTGTCATGCGTGCGGACGAAGCTGCTGAGGGAGTCGAAAAGGACGAATTTTATATCTGGCCCGGTGGACATATCGAGGTCGGGCTTTATTTTGGATTTCCACGCAAAAAAGAAAGTGATCCCGTGGTTCGGGCTCTTTTAGACTGTGTTGAGCAAGTCTGGAAAAAGGCGTAGTATTTTGCCTCCGGCGGCCAAAGGGGAAGGGGGAACTTTTGCTAACGCCAAAAAGTTCCCCCTTCCCCTTTGGAATCCCCATCCCCCTCAAAACGCGTTAGTTGGGGGGGGGGGAGTTGTTTCAATTTAGCAATCACTGCCGGACAAGGCGGCGAAGCCTTAATAAAAGTTTTTGAAGAGTCCAGAGAAACTTTTTTCAAAAAGTTTCTTTGGTCCCCGAAGGGCCGCCGGAGGCCTTACATATGCAAAATTATCCTGAACAATTATCCCGATCCCATAAAAAATTTCTGAAAAACTTGTTTCCCGGCAGGGAATCTAGTTTTGACGACGGCACTTTGCTGGCCTGCGGTGTGGATGCCAGCCAGAGACACGCAAAACCGCTGGCTTTGGTGCGTCCGCAAGAAACCGCACAGGTTGCGGAGCTGCTCAAATGGGCGCAAACGGAGCGGGTCCCCATCTACCCTCGTGCACGGGCGACTAATAAAGTTGGTAACTGCGTTCCGGTCCGCCACGGGGTGGTGGTCTCCATGCTTGATATGAATTCGATTCTGGATATCGACAGCCGCGATTTCGTAGCTGTTACCCAGCCGGGAGTGATTACAGCTGATTTGCAGAAGGCTGTGGAAGCAGCGGGACTGTTTTATCCGCCTGATCCGGCAAGCATGAAAATTTCTACTATCGGTGGCAATGTCTCCACTTGTGCCGGGGGCATGCGGGCCGTGAAATACGGAGTGACCCGCGATTACGTGCTAGGGCTTGAAGTTGTCCTGCCCGGAGGTGAAGTCATTCGCACCGGGGGCCGTACCCAGAAAAATGTGGTCGGGCTGGATTTGACCCGCCTTATGGTCGGTTCTGCCGGAACATTGGGGTTGGTCACCGAGGCAACCCTCAAGCTGCTTCCGCTGCCGGAAACATCCGCATCCGTGCTGGTGGGATTCAAGGGTCTGGATGACAGCCTGAATGGAGCCGAGGCTGTGTTCGGTTGTGGAATCCTGCCCACGGCTATGGAACTCATGGACCGCAATACCATTAGGGCTTTGGAGATGCATTCTGATGTTCCTTGGCCTGAAGGGACCGGGGGATTGCTTCTGCTCAAGATTGACGGTTCTGCGGAGTCCGTGAAAACCGACCTTTTACGCATTGAAGAAGCTTTGCAGAGTGTTGAAGTTACTTTTGTAGAAAAGGGCGGTGGTGAGGATCAGGAACGGCTCTGGGAGCTGCGCCGGGTGATTAGTCCGGCGGCGTTTAATCTTGCTCCTAATAAGCAGGGCGAAGATGTTGCCGTGCCGCGCGGCAGGGTTGCCGAGGCTATCAAAGGCTACCATGCTATTGGGAAGAAGCTTGGGGTTGTTGTGCTCTGTTTCGGCCATCTGGGTGATGGCAATATTCATGTCAGCACTATGTATGATAAATCAGCTCCCGGTCAGCAGGAGAGTGCGCTCAAGGCCAAGCAGCAGATTTTCGGCCTGACCCTTGAACTGGGCGGAACCTTGTCTGGGGAACACGGCATCGGGATGACTAAGGCCAAATACATCAACATGCAGCTGGATAAAACTCAGCAGCGGCTCATGGCTGGCATCAAGAAGACTTTCGATCCTCTGAATATCATGAATCCCGGGAAGGTGGTCTGATGGCTGCCCCCCAAAGTTGCGTGCAGTGCGGAAAATGCCTTGAGGTCTGTCCTTTATTCAAAGTTACCGGACGTGAAGAGTTGACTCCGCGGGCCAAATTTTTTCTTGAGTCACTTGATTCGGGTGAAGGTCTTAGTGAGAAGGATTTTAAATCATTGGCTTCGCTTTGCCTTTCCTGTGGACGTTGTGAGAAGAATTGTCCGCAGAATATGTCCGGCCCGGAATTGGTCACTGATTTGCGGGCCAAATCAAAAGATTTTACCCAATCCTGTTGGGATTTGTGGTTGAAGAATCCCGGTCTGCTTTGGCCCATGGCAGCTGCGGTCTCCAAGCTATCGCCTGAAATTTTACCGGAACCGTTCGGTTCAGCCAGAAAACGGATGCAGGCCCTTTTTGCCAAGAGTCCTGAACCATGGGCGAAACTTGCTACGCAGGCTAAATTTGAAAAGCGTAAAGTCATGCTGTTCAAAGGCTGTGTAGGCCGTTTTGCCCGTAAAGATTGGACGATGAAGGCTGAACAACTCATGGATTCCATGGGGTTGATTCGCTTCGAAAACGCTGAGTTCAGCTGTTGCGGTTCCTCCTACGGCAGTGCCGGACTGCTGGAACGGCAGGCCGATTCAAGGGCTAAAAATATTAAAGTCTGGAAAGATGGCGGCTACCCGCTACTGATCACATTTTGCGCTACTTGCTTGAAAGGTTTGAAAGAGTATGCTCTGAATGATTTCAACGGTGACGAAAAGCTCTTTGCCCGCTGGCAAGAATCTCTGACGCCGTTATCCTCTCTGTTATTGGATGCGGAAGTTGAGTTGCTCGATAATGTTCCGTCTCAAATCGTTTATCATCAACCCTGCCATGCGCCGGAAGTCGATACAGACCGCAAGCTGGTTGAATTGATAGCCGGGGAAAGGTTGCTTCCCGTAAAAGACGACCTTTGCTGCGGGTTCGGCGGGGTTATGCAACTGGGTGCGCCTCAGCTTTCCAAAGAGGTGGGAGAATATTGCATAACCCATCTGACAAAGGGCATGAAACCGGGTGGGCAGATTGTAAGTGGTTGCTCCGCTTGTGTGATTCAGCTTGCCAGTCTTGTAAAAGATGAATATTTTGCCTGCCATTGGCTTGATATTTTGAAATAAAGCCTTATTAAATATCATCCGCTACTAAAAAATATGCCTACTTGATGGGCTTTTTTAAAGAAATTAAATATATAGGGATTCCAAAGGGCCATAACCGTTAGGCGAGAAGTTGTACTTCGAGTCTTACGGATATGGAGAGCAGAGCTGCTTGCTCCTTTGGCCGCCGGAGGCGAAATCACCCGGCAAAAGCGCGTAGCGCATCAAATTTTCTTGCATACGAAATAAGGAAAAGATTTAGATGTTTAATTTGATTGTTTCCAAGTTATTCGGTTCACGAAATGAAAGATTTATTAAAAAGCTGAAGCCTCAGGTCGATCAGATAGCATCCCTTGAGCCTGAGATGAAAGAGCTCACCGATGAGCAGTTTCCGCAGAAGATTGCTGAATATAAAGAACAGGTGGCCGCAGGCACTTCTCTTGATGACATCCTGCCTGAAGTTTTCGCCCTTGTGCGCGAAGCCGGTATTCGTTCCCTTGAAATGCGTCATTACGACGTACAGATGGTCGGTGGTATGGTCCTGCACAGCGGCCGTATCGCTGAAATGAAGACCGGTGAAGGTAAAACTCTTGTGGCGACCCTTGCCGCTGTTCTGAACGCCCTTTCCGGTAAAGGCGTGCACCTGATCACAGTTAACGATTATCTCGCCAAGCGTGATGCTGAGTGGATGGGTAAGCTTTACAATTTCCTCGGTCTTTCCGTTGGGGTTGTTGTTCACGGGTTGACTGATGAAGAACGTCAGGAAGCTTACGGCTGCGATATTACTTACGGTACCAACAACGAGTTCGGTTTCGATTACCTGCGCGACAACATGAAGTTCTACAAGGAGCAGTTGGTCCAGCGCGAACTGAATTTTTGTATTGTGGATGAAGTTGACTCCATCCTCATTGATGAAGCCCGTACTCCGCTCATTATTTCCGGTGCTTCTGACGATGCCACTTCCATGTACGGCCGGGTCAACTCTATCATTCCCCTGCTCAAGCGGGATGAGGATTTCGAGGTTGACGAAAAAGGTCGTTCCATCACCATGACCGATGACGGGGTCATGAAGTGCGAACAGATTCTGGGTATTGATAACCTCTATGACTCCCAGCATATTTCTTTCCAGCATCACATCATGCAGGGCATCAAGGCACACCATCTTTTTGGCTGCGATGTTGATTACATTGTCAAAGACGGTCAGGTGGTCATTGTTGACGAATTTACCGGTCGCCTCATGCCCGGCAGACGCTTTTCCGACGGTCTGCATCAGGCCCTTGAAGCGAAAGAAGGCGTTAAGGTTGAGTCCGAGAACCAGACCTTGGCTTCCATTACTTTCCAGAACTATTTCCGCATGTACAACAAGCTGGCCGGTATGACCGGTACTGCGGATACCGAATCTGTTGAATTCGCACAGATTTACGATCTGGAAGTAATTGTCATCCCCACCAACACCGCAATGATTCGTAAAGACCATCCTGACTCCATCTACAAGACTCAGCAGGAGAAATACAACGCCATTGCTGATGATATTGCTGTTAAGTACAAGAAAGGCCAGCCAGTGCTGGTCGGTACTGTTTCCATTGAGAAGTCGGAACTTGTTTCCAACCTGCTCAAAAAACGCAAGATTCCCCATAACGTACTCAACGCGAAGCATCACCAGCAGGAAGCGGAAATCGTTGCCGAAGCCGGATTTAAGGGTCACGTGACAATCGCCACCAACATGGCCGGTCGTGGTACTGACATCAAGCTCGGCGAAGGTGTTTTGGAAAGCGGCGGTCTGCATATTGTCGGTACCGAGCGTCATGAATCACGCCGTATTGATAACCAGCTGCGTGGTCGTTCCGGTCGTCAGGGTGACCCCGGTTCCACTCGTTTCTACCTTGCCCTTGATGACGATCTTATGCGTCTGTTCGGTTCTGAGCGCATTGCCGGGATCATGGATAAGCTGGGTATGGAAGAAGGGGAGCCGATTGAAAACGGCATGGTCACCAAGGCTATTGAGAATTCCCAGAAGAAGGTTGAAGGCCACAACTTTGAAATTCGTAAACAGCTCCTCGATTATGACAACGTCATGAACCAGCAGCGTGAGGTTATCTACACCCTGCGTCGCGATGTCATGAATTCTGAGGACATGAATGAAATGACCTCCGAGTTTGTGGAAGAACTTTTTGATGATGCTTACTATCCGGTCGAAGAAGCCAAGGGTAAACCCCTTGATGAAGAGACCGAGGAAATGGTCAGGGTTCGTCTTGACGAGCTATTCGGTTTCAGTCGTAATGAGGAATTCAAGGAAAAGCTGCCCACCCGCGAACAGGCGGAAGAATGGGTAGGTGATATCCTCGGTGGCCTTAAAGATAGTGCAGGCGAACATTACCACGAAATCCAGCGCTACTTCCTGCTTGAAGCTCTCGATCGTAACTGGAAAGAGCACCTCTTGAATATGGATCACCTGCGTGAAGGTATCGGACTGCGCGGATACGGCCAGAAGGACCCCAAGCACGAGTATAAGAAAGAAGGCTTCGAGCTTTTCCGTGAAATGCTTGACCGTCTCAAGGAAAATACTGTGCGTGCTCTTTGCCATCTGCGTATTGAAGCCGAAGTTCGCGAGGACGAGTTCCAGCACAAGGAAAGCAAGTCCGACCTTGAGTATTCCGATTCAGAAAAAACTGAAGCCAAGAAAAAGCCCAAACGTCGTAGCGAACCTAAAGTTGGACGTAATGATCCTTGTCCATGCGGCAGTGGTAAGAAATACAAGAAGTGCTGCGGCAAATAGCAGCAGCTGATAAAATAAGTATTAAAGGCTCCCGGAAAGATATTTCCGGGAGCCTTTTTTGTTAATCAATTGCGGATTTTTACTTAAGCTTGCGAAGCATAATAAAAGTTTTTGGGATTCTTAAATCCTTTTCATAAATTTAAAACTTCTTAAATTCTCCGTCAGAATAATCATTATTCATATCTAGGGCCATCCCTGATGGAGAAGCGGGTTCTGATTTTTGCTTGTACTCATTCTGTGCAGGAGCGGGCAGGGCCCGGGGAGTGCTTGAGTTGTTGTTGACCCTGAAGAAGCCCATAGTTTGTTGCAGTTCTTCGGCTTGACTGGAAAGCTCTTCAGAAGTGGAGGCCATTTCTTCGGAAGCCGAGGCGTTCTGCTGGGTAACCTGATCAAGCTGCTGCACAGCCTTGTTGATTTGTTCAGCTCCGGTGAGCTGTTCACTGCTGCCTGCGGTTATCTCCTGCACCAGTTCTGCTGTGCGTTTGATGTCCGGGACCAGTTGGACCAGCATCGTACCTGCTTTTTCTGCCACACTGACTGTGCCGGAGGAAAGGTCGCCGATTTCACGTGCGGCTTCTCCGCTGCGTTCGGCCAGTTTTCTTACTTCTGCGGCTACAACAGCAAAACCTTTGCCGTGTTCCCCGGCTCGGGCTGCTTCAATGGCGGCATTCAGGGCCAGCAGGTTTGTCTGGCGGGCGATTTCTTCAATGATGGATATCTTTTCAGCAATATTTTTCATGGCTTCTACGGCCTGTGTTACTGCTTCCCCGCTTTCTTCAGCCTGTTGAGCGGATTGGACCGCGATACTCTCGGTCTGTTGGGCATTCTCTGCGTTCTGCCTGATATTAGCGGTCATTTCTTCAATGGATGAAGAAACTTCTTCTACATTGGCAGCCTGTTCGGTGGATGCCTGCGAAAGTGATTCCGATGTGGCGGAGAGTTCTTCACTGCCGGAAGCAACATTTTCGGTGGCACCGCCCACTTCACCTACAACAGCGGATAAGCGGTTGACCATGTTGTTCAAGGCTGCGGCAAGGATACCTACTTCGTCTTTTTGATCGAGGTTCAGTGTGCGGGTAAAGTCTCCTTCAGACATACGCTGTGCAAAGCGAACTCCCATCTGGATTGGTCCGGTAATGGCTCTGGTTAGGACGAAGGCGATCAATATGCCGAGAACAAGGGCGACCAAGGTGCCGCTAAAGAGGATTGCGGTGGAGGTTTCCATTTGTTGCAGCATTTTGGCTTTTTGGTCTGCTCGCGCAGCGCGGCATTGTGCGTCAGCCGCTCTTGCTGCTTCAACCATGGTTTTTTCGGCTTCTACTTGTTGGGCCATTAATTGGGCATATTTTTGGAAGTTATCATAGTAGCCGGATATGCTTTTAAGAACTCCGTGAACCTGTGCAATATTGGTCGGGTTATTGAATCTTAGCTTGAGATCCTGAATAAGTTCATCAATGCGCATGATGTCGGTTTTGAGCATTTCAAGATATTTGGGATCTGATGAGATTATGTATTCTTTCTCATTTTTACGGGCGGTTATGAACCATTTGATGGCCCGGTTGGCATCATCGGCTTTGGTCAGTTTATCCTCAATATTTTGTTGTCCATCATTGTAGAGCGCACCTATGTTTTGAAATTCAGACCTGCGGATTCCACTTAGGATTTTACTTTTGGTCCCGGCAAGGATGGATTCAAGTTGTTCTTTTTGTTCGGCTCGCACTTTCTCAAGCTCGGCAAGTACTGCCCGTGCATCAGTGCGCATGAGTTCCATCGTTTCATCTCTATTTTTGACTAACTCCACATAGCCTGCAAATGCGTTGTTGTATCTATCTACAGCAGTTTTCAACTCATTCATCTGGTCGTGGTTGATTTTCTGAGAGAATTTTGCAGATGTATTTTTTACCTGTGATTGAAGATTGCTGATCAGTTCCTTATGTTTTTGCAGGTAGGAGTCATCAGAACGGAGCATGTAGTTTTTTTCGCTCATGCGCGTTTCAAGAATTATGCGGACCATACGGTTGACATCATCGGCTTTATCGACTCGTTCCTCAATACCACCCATACCGTTATGTCCTACATAAGCCATTGCAACGGTCAATAAAATCATGATGGCAAAACTGAGTCCTAATTTAATTGCCAGTTTCATGTTTTTAAGCATTCGAACCTCCAGTATGAAAGTGACTACATTATGATAAGTATAGCTTCTTCTCTTTGGAGGTTATATCATAGCTCAAAAGTGGAATGAAAGAAGAATTGAAAGAAAAGATTTTATGTTGATTTTCGCAAGAACTGGAAAATTTTAATTTCGGGTTAAAATTGTATTGATTGTGCGATCAATGAGGTGTAGAGAGCGGCATCAATTTTGAACAACAGGTATTATCACCTTTAATTAAAAAAATTTAACAGTGAGTGGAAAACCATGCTCGCAATATTCTTTCAAACCTATTTGAAGCTATTCTTTGTCCTGACGCCTTTTTTTGCTATTTCCGCGTTCATCTCCCTGACTCAAGAGATGACTCCCGCTGAGCGCAAAAGAACGGCTGTGAAAGTCACAGTGGCTGTTATTGTCAGCTCTGTGATTCTTTACCTATATGGCAGGTATATTTTTGATCTGTTCGGTATAACCCTAGATGCCTTCAGGATTGGGGCCGGGGCGGTTCTTTTCCTTTCCGCTTTGAATATGGTCAACGGCGGCGGTAAAAAATTTGATGCCGGTAATGATGATGACGATATTGCAGTTGTTCCGCTGGCAATTCCCATTGTGGTCGGTCCGGGAACGATTGGTGCGTTGCTGGTCATGGGGTCTTCGGTTCAGGGCTATCAGGACATGTTTTTGGCCTGCTCTGCTCTTGTTGCCGCTGTATTAACAGTAGGAATTCTGTTATTCATATCCTCAAGCCTAAAACGTCTTTTGGGAAGAAGGGGGCTTAACATAATGAGTCGTTTGACGGGACTTTTTGTTGCGTCAATTGCTGCCCAGATATTCTTTACCGGGGTGCGGAATTTCATGCTGAACTAGTTATTACGGACAGGAGGATTCACCGATGGCAGGAGCGAAAAAATTAACCGACAGGTTTCTGGTTGCACTTTTCAAACGAGGCAAGGCTGATTACCTGCCGCCATCCTATTTACAAATGGAGGGCGGGAAGGTTCTTGCCCCGGGTGAAAATGACAAGCTCTTGAATATGCTTGCCGAAATGGTCGGGAAAGGAATTCTCGAAGAGAAAGACGGTGAGTATAAGCTGCTTACAGACCCGTTTGCATAAATGCCTCCGGCGGCTTAAACCCTTTTGCAAAAGGGTTTAAGAATCCCAAAACCTTTTAATAAGCTTCGCATGTAGTTTAAGAACTATTTCTAAATATGAAGGCCGCAATATCATGTAAGATATTGCGGCCTTATTTGTGGCAAATTTTAAAATTCAACGTGGTGAAGCCCTAATGAAAGTTTTTGAAGAGTCCAGAGAAACTTTTTTCAAAAAGTTTCTCTGGCCCTCGGAGAGCTGATGGGATGGTCCCGCCCCTTAAAAAGGGGTATATTTCAAGTTCACCACAACTTCGAAATGGAGGACCATCCCAATGAAAGTAGCTACCATAATCGGAATTGATTTGGCAAAGTCCAGCATCCAGCTTTATG